>USTA01000156.1 GCA_900557475.1 uncultured Clostridium sp.
GTTGAAGTTACTGGATTAAGTGAAGTTCCAGAAGCTGGAGATATATTCTATGAAGTTAAGGATGAAAAAACAGCAAAACATTTAATAGAAAAGAGAAAAGTGGAATCAAGAGAGAAAACAATTGCAAATAATAATGCTGTTACATTAGATAACTTATTCGAAAAGATGGAAAATGAAGAACTAAAACAATTAAATATAATTGTAAAGACAGATGTTCAAGGTACAGCAGAGGCAATGAAGAGTTCTCTAGAAAAAATATCTAATGAAGAGGTTAGAGTGCAGGTTATACATTCAAATGCAGGAGGAGTAACAGAATCAGACGTACAATTAGCAAAAGCAGCAAATGCAATAATTATAGCATTTAATGTAAGACCAGTAGGGGCTGCAAAGCAACTTGCAGAAAAAGAAGGCGTAGAAATAAAACAATATTCAGTAATTTATCAAGCACTAGAAGATGTAGAAGATGCAATGAAAGGAATGCTAGCACCAATTTACAGAGAAAAGAATATTGGAAATGCAGAAGTAAGACAAACATTTAGAATATCAAATGTTGGTACAATCGCAGGATGTTTTGTACTAGATGGAAAAATAGAAAGAAATGCCGGAGTAAGAGTAATAAGAGAAAGTGTTGTTATTCACGAAGGTAAGTTAATATCTTTAAAGAGATTTAAAGATGATGCAAAAGAAGTTTCAAAAGGTTTTGAATGTGGAATCCAAATACAGGATTATAATGACATAAAAGAAGGAGACATAATAGAAGCCTTTGTACAGGAAGAGGTAAAAAGGTAATGGCTAAAAATACTAATAGATTAGGAAGAGTAAATGAAGAGTTAAGAAAAGAGATAAGCAATATAATAAATTACGAATTAAAAAATCCAGAAGTTACAGGAATGATAAGTGTTACAAAAGTTAAAGTAACACCAGATCTTAAATATGCAAAAGTATATGTAACAGTTCTTAACCCAAAGAATTTAGAAAAGACAATGGAAGGGCTAAAAGAAAGTAGCAGATTTATTAGAACAAGAGTGGCTCATACAGTTAACTTAAGAATAACACCGGAGTTAGTATTTGAATATGATGACTCAATAGAGAATGGTGAAAGAATTGATTCAATACTAAGAGAACTAAAAAAAGAAGAAAATAATAACGAAATATAATAAGCAGAAGACTTATATTAGAGGGGAGGAAGGCATATATAAGAATCCTATATATGCCAAAATATATATGTCAACTTTAGATGAAATATTAAAAGAAATAAATAAAGCTAATGATATAGTGGTATTAACACATAGAACACCAGATGGAGATGCAATAGGCTCAAGTTTAGCAGTGTATATAGCACTAAAAGCAGCAGGAAAAAATGTAGAAATAATAATGCCAGAAATGCCAAGAATTTTCAACTTTCTACCATGTGTGGATGAGATAAGAAAAGAAGGCAGCAAAAAAAGTTATGATTTGGCAATAGCACTTGACTGTGCCACTATAAAGTTATTAAATGGATGGTCTAGCTATTTTGAAGATAGCAAGGAGAAGATAGTAATAGATCACCATAGTTCAAATGATATGTTTGGAGATTTGAATTATGTGGATTTAAGTGCACCAGCATGTGCACAAGTAGTTTATTCTTTACTTAAATATTATAAAATAGATATAACACCAGAAATAGGAACATGCCTTATGACAGGAATTATAACAGATACAGGAGGATTTCAGTATTCAGGAGTATCTAAAGACACTTTTGAAATTGCAGCGGAACTTTTAGGTAAAGGAGTAAATATTTCTAAAATATATAAAAAAGTGCTTGCGACTTGCACAAAAGGTAATTTTGAACTAAGAAAAATTGCAATAAGTAGATTAGAAATGTTAGAAGAAGGAAAAGTTGCATTTACATATTTAACTAAAGAAGATTTTGAAAGTGTAAACGCAGAAACTGGTGACCATGAAGGAATTGTAAATGAAGGTAAAAACATAGAAGGTGTAGAAGTATCAATATTTATATATGAAAGAGAAGATGGATTTAGAATTTCTACTAGGTCAAATGACTATGTAAATGTTTCAGACATATGCTTGATGTTCGGTGGTGGTGGACATCCAAGAGCAGCTGGAGCAACAATGCAAGGAACAGTAGAACAAATAAAAGAAAGAATATTAAAGGAAGTAAAGTTACAATTAAAATAATGAATGGAATTTTAATAGTAGATAAAAAAATAGGAGAAACATCTTTTGATGTAATAAGAGATGTTAGAAAAAAATATAATATGAAAAAAGTAGGGCACACTGGAACATTGGACCCAATGGCAACAGGGGTGCTTCCTATTTTATTAGGTGATGCAACAAAACTTTCAGACTTTTTAATGGACCATGATAAAGAATATGTGGCTATTTTAAAACTAGGAAAAAAGACAAATACAGGCGATTCAGAAGGAGAAGTTATTGAAGAAGGGAAAATACCTAAACTAGAAACAAGTAAGATAGAAGAGGTTTTGAAAGAATTTTTAGGAACGAGTATGCAAACTCCACCAATGTATTCAGCAATAAAAGTAAATGGAAAAAAGCTATATGAATATGCGAGAGCTGGAGAAGAAATAGAAAGAAATAAAAGAAAAATAGAAATATTTAAAATAGAACTTATTTCTTACAAAGACGATGAAATAGAATATAAAGTAAATTGCTCTAAGGGGACATATATAAGAACTTTGTGCGAAGATATTAGCGAAAAGCTAGGGACAGTTGGATATATGAAAAGCCTAAGAAGGACTAGAGTAGGTGAAATTTCTTTAGAAGATACAGGAAAAATATTTAGTATAGAAGATGTAATGAAAAATAGACCTAAATATGACTTAAAAGAAGGAGAAAAAAATCAATTCTTAAATGGAGCTTCCATTAAGATATCTTTAGAAGATGGACTATTAAGAGTATATTTTAATAATTTATTTATAGGGCTTGGCAAAGTAGAAAATGGAAAATTAAAAAGAAAGATAGTACTAAGCTAATAATTAAATTAGTGAAAAGATTATATGAAAATAAAGTGGACCTAAATTATTAGACAAAAGTTTAATAATTTGGGTTAATTTTATCTCTAGATATAATAAAAGCCCCACATTAGCCGTAAGATGAAAGAAATTTTAAGAGCCTGTCAAAAACAGGTGGGTGTCTTGTTAAACGATTTATGGGTTTCTTACTTAAAAGCAAGCATACACGCAGGCGCTTA
>USTA01000157.1 GCA_900557475.1 uncultured Clostridium sp.
GGATTTATAGGATCACATACAGTAGTAGAACTATTAAATTCAGGAGAAGATGTTATTATTGTAGATAATTTATCAAATAGTAAAAAAGAAACTTTGGATGCGATAAAAAAAATAACAAATAAAGTTCCTAAGTTTTATAATGTAGATATTAGAAATAAAGAATTACTTGATAATGTGTTTAAAGATAACAAAGACATTAATGCAGTAATACACTTTGCAGCACTTAAAGCAGTAGGGGAATCAGTAGAAAAGCCAATAGAATATTATGATAATAATATTTGGGGAACAATAGCACTTTTAGATGTAATGAGAAATAATAATGTAAAGAAAATAATCTTCTCTTCATCAGCAACAGTATATGGTTCACCAAAAACAGTTCCAATTAAAGAAGACTTTCCAAAGTCAGCAACAAATCCATATGGACAGACTAAAGTAATGGTTGAACAAATATTAAATGATGTTTATACATCAGATAATGAGTGGAGCATTATTTTGCTTAGATATTTTAATCCAATTGGAGCACATGAAAGTGGACTAATTGGAGAAAGTCCAAATGGAATACCAAATAATTTAATGCCATATATAAATCAAGTTGCACTTGGAAAATTGGACCATTTGCGTGTATTTGGTGACGACTATAAAACACCAGATGGAACAGGAGTTAGAGACTATATTCATGTAGTTGATTTGGCTAAAGGACATGTAAATGCATTAAATAGAGCAAACAAAATGACAGGTGTAGAAAGCTACAATTTAGGAACAGGAAAAGGATATTCAGTTTTAGAAATAATTAAAAATTTTGAAAAAGCTACTGGACAAAAAATAAAATATGAAATAGTAGAAAGAAGAGCAGGAGACATTGCCGAGTGCTATGCAGACCCAAGTAAAGCTAGGGAAATGCTTGGATGGACAGCAGAAAAAGACTTAGAGCAAATGTGCAAAGATTCATGGAATTTCACATCAAAAAAATTTGAATAAAAAATTAAAAAAAGCATAAACTAATATTATAAAGCTTGTAGATAGGAGTAAGAAAATGAAAATTATTGACAGAATAGCTTTAGTATTAGTCATTATCGGAGCGATAAACTGGGGATTGATAGGAATTTTTGAATTTAATTTAGTTGACACTATATTCGGAACTATGAGTATAGTAAGTAGAATAATTTATGCCTTAGTAGGTATCTCTGGTTTATGGTCGATAAGATATTTTATGGATGACCATAACTAAAAAAACTGCCTTGAATGTTTCTATAATATTTGAGGCAGTTTTTATTCTTTAATATAAGAAGGAGGAAAAAATGATAAAAAAATTAAAAGCATACATAAAAGAATACAAGAAAGTAAGTATTTTAGCACCACTATTTGTTATATTAGAAGTAGTAATGGAAGTAATAATTCCTCTACTTATGGCTAAAATAATAGATACAGGTATACCTAATCAAGATATAAAATACATAGTAGAAACAGGAATATTATTAGTTATTTCGGCAATTATGTCACTTGGTTTTGGAATATTATCTGGAAGATTTGCAGCAAAAGCATCATCTGGATTTGCAAAAAATTTAAGACAAGCAATGTTTTATAAAATTCAAGATTATTCATTTGAAAATATAGATAAATTTTCTACATCGAGTTTAATTACTAGGTTAACAACAGATGTTACAAATGTGCAAATGGCATTTATGATGATAATAAGAACATTAGTAAGAGGACCTGTTATGATGATTTTAGCATTAATTATGTCATTTAGTATAAATGCTAAACTTTCATGTGTATTTTTAGGAGCAATTCCTATTTTGGGAGGAGCACTAATTTTTATTATAAAAAAAGCACATCCAAACTTTGAAAAAGTTTTCAAAAAATATGATAAATTAAATAGAGTAGTTCAGGAAAATGTAAGTGGAATAAGAGTTGTAAAATCATATGCTAATGAAAATCATGAAGTAAACAAATTTGAAGAAGTAAACAATGAAGTATATACAGACTTTAAAACAGCTGAAAAAATAGTTGCATTCAATAGTCCAATAATGCAATTTGTGATATATTTTTCTGTATTATTAATTTCATGGCTTGGAGCAAAAGAAATAGTATCTGGAGTAATGCAAACAGGAGAACTATCTAGTTTAATTACATATGCATGGCAAATTTTAATGAGTTTAATGATGCTTTCAATGGTATTTGTAATGATTATAATGTCACAATCATCAGCAAAAAGAATTATAGAAGTTTTAGAGGAAATGCCAGCAATTAAAAATAAGGCTAAATCAGTAAAAAAAGTAAAAGATGGTTCAATTTCTTTTGAAGATGTTAGTTACTGGTATAGTGATGAAAAAGACCCAGAAAAATATGCCTTAAAAGATATAAATTTAAACATAAAATCTGGAGAAACAATAGGAATAATAGGAGGAACAGGAAGCTCAAAATCAACTTTAGTTCAGCTTATACCAAGGCTTTATGATGCAACAAATGGAACAGTAAGAGTTGGTGGAGTTGATGTAAAAGACTATGACTTGGAAACTTTAAGAGATTCAGTGGCAATGGTTCTTCAGAAAAATGTATTATTTACTGGCACAATAGCAGAAAATTTAAGATGGGGAAATAAAGATGCAGATGACGAAGAGCTAGAAAGAGTGGCTAAACTTGCACAAGCAGATCAATTCATACAGGAGTTTCCGGACAAATATGATACAAAAATAGAACAAGGCGGAACAAATGTATCAGGAGGACAAAGACAAAGAATTTGTATCGCAAGAGCATTACTAAAAAAGCCAAAAATATTAATTTTAGATGATTCAACAAGTGCTGTTGATACTAAAACAGATAGTTTCATAAGGAAAGCATTTAAAGAAGAAATTCCAAATACAACAAAGATAATAATTGCACAAAGAATAACATCGGTTGAAGATGCAGATAGAATTATTGTTTTAGATGAAGGAAAAATTAACGGAATAGGAACTAAAGATGAACTACTAAAAACAAATGAAATATTTAAAGAAGTATATTATTCTCAAATGAAAGGAGCGGAGGAAAATGGATAATAAGAAAAAAAGTAACATAAAATTTAGCACAATAAAAAGACTATTAAAATATGCAACAAGTATATATAAATTGCAATTTGTAATTGTAATAATTAGTATAATAGTAAGTGCAATAGCAAGTGTTCTAGGAATTCAATTTTTAAAATCGTTAATTGATAATTA
>USTA01000158.1 GCA_900557475.1 uncultured Clostridium sp.
CGTACTCCGGGGATAAGAAGCGGGTGCTGATGTGCGCCTTCAAGCAGAAGGAGATCGTCTCTCTGAAAGAACTGATCTTCGATGTGGACCCAAACGCGTTTATCATCGTCTGCAATGCCCATGAGGTAACTGGAAACGGATTTAAGAGCTATCAAAAAAACGAGATCTGAGTCAGGAAAAACAGGGCCCCGGCCCGGAGAGGAGAAGGACATGGCAGACATTGAAAAGCTGAGAAAAAATTTGGAGGACCTGGAAAATATGATTAAGGATGGTTCGTCACCTAAAAAACTGGCTAAAAATGACATAGAATTTCATCAACTTCTTGGTAAAGCCACTCACAACATTTTAATCGAGCGCATCTACAATTTTATCATGGATTTCATGGAAGCCTCCATCATTGCTACTCACAAACACCAACATGGGGAAGTCGTTTACAAAATACACAAGGACGTAGTCAATGTCATCGAGAACCGGGATATCGCACGAATTCCTGAAGTAGTGACAAATTCTGTCGTTACCTGGTCTGTACTTCAAGACCCATCAGAGAAAGTCGAAATCTCCGTATCCTAATAAGTTTTTGCAAAAAAGTCAGGAAGAGCTGTTATCAAATAAGCACTATTTCAACGACAGCTCTTCTTCTCAAATAAGCATAGTTAACTTCCAGTCTCCCCGCACCGCTCTCGGCAGGTTTTTGTACGTCTCACAGCAATGGCAGAGCCTGTCTGCAACAAGCTCTGCCATTGAAAAATCTCAATAAATTTAATTTCTTTTCTTACACACTAAATCCACTGTATTTTTCGAAACTAAAACTTGTTTTATTCCTGCTGAGTCGGCAGTTCTAATTATTGTTCCTAAATTCCCTGGATCTTGAATACCATCTAATGCAATAATATAGTCTGATTCCTTATATTCTATTTGTTCTTTCTTTTTACTTATTACTGCTAGAACACCTTGTGGCGAAACAACATCTGTTAATGTATTAAATATAACCTCACTTACTTCAATTGATTTTACATTTTTTATATCAATATCTAATTTCGTTCCTTCTCTTAAAACAATTAATTCTATTTTTGCATTTTCTTCAAATGCTTCTTTTAGCATCTTTATTCCTTCTACTAAAAATTTATCTTTTCTATATTTCTTATCCTTTAACTTCCTTATTTCTTTTACAGTGTCATTTTCTTTACTTCTTATTACCATAAATATACCTCTATAAATTATTTTAAAAATTCTTTTAGCTCTTTTACTACATCTTTTTCAATTTTTAATGTTATGTATGGTTTTTCTCCTGGTGAAAATCTTACTCTATTTCCATAGTTTTGTAAAACGTTCGCAATATCTATTTTTTCCCCATTTTTGTAATATATTAATACTGCATTTTGCTTCTGTTGCAGCTTTATTACTCCTTGCTCCCTACACAAATTCTTAATTCTTGCTATTTCAATTAGATTATGCACTTCTTTTGGCATTTCGCCATATCTATCTATAATTTCATCAATAACATTTTGAACTTCTTCTTCTGATTTCGAATTTGCAATGTCTTGATAAATTTCTATCTTCTGACTAGAACTATCTATATATTCTTCTGGAATATATGATGAAATACTTAAGTCGATAGATATTTCTTCTTCTACATCTATTTTTTCACCTTTTAACTCTTTTACAACTTCATCTAAAAGTCTATTATACATATCATATCCTACTTGTTCCATATGTCCATGTTGGATTTCCCCAAATATGCTTCCTGCTCCTCTTATTTGTAAGTCTCTAGTTGCAATTTTAAAACCAGCTCCAAACTCGGTAAATTCCTTTATTGCTTTTAATCTCTTACTTGCATCTTCTGAAAGCATCTTATCTCTTTTATATGTTATATATGCATATGCCTGTCTATCGCTTCTTCCAACTCTACCTCTTATTTGATATAACTGTGCTAGTCCAAATCTATCTGCATTTTCTACTATCATTGTATTTGCATTTGGAATATCTATTCCTGACTCTAGAATTGTTGTACATACAAGTACATTTGTCTTCTTTTCAACAAATTCTTGCATAATGTCTTCTACTTCTTTTCCTGACATCCTTCCATGTGCATAAGATACTCTTGCCTCTGGAACTAATGAACTTAATTCTGCTGCTTTTGTTGAAATAGTATCTACAATATTGTAAATATAAAATACCTGCCCGCCTCTTTCTAGTTCCTTTGTAATTGCTTCTTTTATTACTTCTCTATCATATTCTAATACATAGGTTTGAACTGGCCTACGGTTTTGAGGTGGCTCATATATTACAGACATGTCTCTAATTCCTACTATTGACATCTGAAGAGTTCTTGGGATTGGAGTTGCTGTCATTGTAAGAACATCTACCTCATTTTTATATTGTTTTATTTTTTCTTTTGCCTTTACTCCAAATCTATGTTCCTCATCAATAATTAGTAGGCCTAAATCCTTGAATTCTACATCTTTACTAAGTACCCTATGAGTTCCTAAAACAATATCTACTTCCCCTGTCTTTAATTTTTTTATAACTTCTTTTTGTTCTTTAGAAGTCCTAAATCTATTAAGAAGTTCTATTTTTATTGGATATTCTTCCATTCTTTCTTTAAATTCTTTATACTGCTGTCCTGCTAAAATTGTAGTAGGTGCCAAATATACTACTTGTTTACTATCCATTACTGCCTTAAAAGCAGCTCTTATTGCCACTTCTGTTTTTCCATAGCCAACATCTCCACACAAAAGCCTATCCATCGGTCTTGGTGCTTCCATATCTTTTTTTACTTCTTCTATACATCTTAATTGGTCGTTTGTCTCTTTATATTTGAAACTATTTTCAAATTGATTTTGAAATATACTATCCTTAGAAAATGCAAAACCTACTGATTTTTCTCTTCTTGCATAAAGCTCTATTAATTCTTTAGCAACTGCTCTTAAATTTCCCTTAACTTTTGATTTGGTATTTTCCCACTCTTTTGTTCCTAATTTATTAAGTTTTAGATTACCTTCTCCTCCAATATATTTTCTAACATTGTCTAAATCATCTGTTGGTACATATAAAATGTCTCCATCTTTATATTTAAGTTCTATATAGTCTTTGGTTATACCATCTGTTTTTATTGTCTTTACTCCAACAAAAATACCTATACCATGATTTTTATGTACTATATAATCTCCTATTTTTAAGTCTGCAAATACAATC
>USTA01000159.1 GCA_900557475.1 uncultured Clostridium sp.
TAGAAAAAACTTGTTAACAAATTGTGTAAATATTATATTATGATTGGCTTTATGTGTCAATAAAAACTTTTCTACATTTTTCGACAAAGTTCTACTGTTGCCCTAAATTCAAATAAATAAAAAATACAGTACAAATTATATTTTCTAAATTCGTGCTGTATTTTTTCATTTAAATATCAATTCCTATTTATCTTTTAACTCTTCTACTATTTTTGGAGCAATTTGTTTCTTTCTTGAAACAACTCCTTCTAAGAACATAGAATCAAATTCGTCTAGTTTTTTATCAAAAACTTTTTCAACAATGCTTTTTTCATTTCCTAATGCAATGATTCTTGAATTTGTATTTATAATATCTGTTATTACAAAAATATATAAGTCTAATTTTTTGTCTGCAATTTCCTTTTCTATTGCAAATTCAAGTTCTTCTCTCCTTGAAAATACATCATCTATATCTGCTGTATTTACTTGAGAAATTATCACTTTTTTACATCCAGAGTTTGATTCTTTTGCGTCTAAGTTTATAACTTCTTCGCTTGAAAAAGTGCTAATATCTGTTCCTGCCTTTAGCATTTCTAGTCCATATTTATTTACGTCTAATCCAGTTCTTTTTTCAAGCTCACCTAAAACTTCTACATCTTTTTTTGTACAAGTTGGTGATTTTAATAATAAAGTATCTGATATTATAGCACTAAGCATTAATGTTGCTATTTTTTTGTCTATATCAATATTTGCTATTTTATATTGTTCAAATAATAGTGTAGCTGTACATCCATATGGTTTCTCTAAGAAATATAGAGGATTAGCTGTACAAAAATCTGATATTCTATGATGATCTATAACTGCTAATACTTCTGTATTTTCCCTATTATTTATACTTTGTGTAGCTTCATTATGGTCTACTAAAATTAGTTTGTCACCATCTTCTGCTCTTTCTATAAATTCTGGTGCATCGATTTTTAAATAGTCTAAAATATATTGTGTTTCTTTATTTACTTTTCCTATTCTTACTGCCTTAACATTATTAACACCTAGTTTTTTTGCTAAGTCTTCCATTATTAATGCTGAGCAAATAGAATCTGTGTCCGGATTTTTATGACCTGTTATTAATATTTCTTCTTTCATATATATCTCCCTCTTTTCTCATAATGAATACATTATACAATCTTTATAATATATTTGTCAACTTTAATAAAATTTAGATAGTGTAAAATAAAAAAGAGGTATTTACCTTTCTTAAAGCCAATACCTCTTTACATTATAAAATTATTCTACTCTGCATTCTGATTTGTTTTTGAATCACAAATATTTTCAATTGTATCACTAACTTCTTCTTCACCTATTTTTTTATTTTGATTTGCTATATCTCCTAGTGTCAAAATTCCAATCACATGATTTTCACTATCACATACAGGTAATCTTCTAATGTGATTTCTAGACATAATACCTGTTGCATCTGTAATATCTTCGTTTTCTTCACATGTGCATACATTTGTTGACATTATTTCACTTACTGGAACATTTTTTGCATCATTGTCACATGCAATACATCTTAGAATAACATCTCTATCTGTTATAATTCCGCAAATACAATCACTTTCATCACATATTGGAATACATCCTATATGATTTTCACTCATAAGTTTTGCCACTTCATTTAGTTTAGTATCAGCTTGAATGCAGCATACATTTTTACACATACAATCTTTTACTTTCATTTTTCCCTCCTTTTTTATCACATATATATTTTTTGCATAAAAAAATTTTTTATTCTGTAAAAAATTGCATTTTTTAGATGTTTTTATGAGTTTATAGCTTTTTCAATATCTTCTAATGTTATTATTCCCTCTCTTAAAATTACAGGTTTCCCTTCTTCAACTTTTACAATTGTAGAGGCTTTTCCTATTTTACTTTTTCCATTATCTATATAGAAATCTACTTTATCACCAAATTCCTTGCAAATGTCTTTTGCATCTATTCCTGCTGGCATTCCACTTATATTAGCACTAGGTGCTGCAATTGGTACTCCTGCAAATTCAATAAGCTTTAATGTTACTTTTTCATCTGGCATTCTAACACCAACAGTATCTAATCCAGCTGTTACTATATCTGGCACTTCTTTTCTTCTTTTTAGAATAATAGTAAGTGGTCCTGGCAACAAGTTTTCAATTATTTTTTGTTCTTCTTTTGATATATTTTTTGCAATTTTTTGTATCATTTCCATACTATTTACCATTAAACTTATGGCCTTATCTTTCGGTCTTTGTTTTACTTTATATAATCTTTCTACTGAAAGTTTATCCATTCCATTTGTTCCAATACCATATACCGTTTCTGTTGGAAATACTACAATTCCTCCATTTTTTAATATATTACCTGCACTTTCTAGCTTCCATATATCATCTTCGCTTTTTATATATACGTATTCCATATTTTAAGCTCCTTTTCTAGATTTACATTAATATTTTATCACATATTGTCAATACTTCAAATTTCTTAGCTTATATATTTTTTAGCCTACATATAGCTTTTTACACCTTTCTATGGTATAATAGCAATTGCGCAAATTTTTTAAAGGAGGTTTCACTAAAATGAAACAAATTAAAATTCAAAGCAAAATTCTTCGGCCTTATGGAGAACATTCTCAGTTTTTCATAGGCACACACAATGGAATATTTCACTGTGACGAAATTGTCGCATGTGCAATGCTCTGTATTCTCCATTCTGAAAAGAATATCTGCATTTTACGTTCTAGACATCAGAGTGATCTATCTAGATGTGATATTTGTGTTGATGTGGGAGAAGGAAGATTTGATCACCATCAGGCGGGATTTAATTTGAAGCGCCAAAATGGAGTTCTTTATGCATCTGCTGGACTAGTTTGGCATGAGTTTGGAAATGCTATAATAGAAAAACTTTTAGCTGAGATGTTTCCAGATATGCATCTGTCTGATGCAAACATGCGTAGGATATACGACAAAATAGATGGTCTGATATGTTTAGTTGATTGTGAGGATAATGGTATTTTCAAAAATCAACATATGTTCAGCTTTATAAAAAGTTTTTTGCCACTTTGGAATAGCCTGGAACCTAATTTTAATAAAGCTTTTTACAAGGCTTTGTTAATAAGTATTGAACTTCTTCGTAAACAGCTTCTTAAGTTAATTTCCGATGAAGTAGCTGAGCCGTTTATTCA
>USTA01000160.1 GCA_900557475.1 uncultured Clostridium sp.
GAACAGTAGCAGGAGCAGACTGGGTAGAATTAAATATTAAGAAGTTTTTAGGACAAGAAGGCGTAAACAGTGATAAAATAATTTTAGGAATACCTTTTTATACAAGACTTTGGAAAGAGTCAAATGGAACTCTAACAAGTTCAGTTGTTAATATGCGAAGTGTAAAAGTTCCAGATGGAGTAGAGAAGACTTGGGATGAAAGCACAAAGCAATATTACATAGAATATGAACAAGGTGGAACTAATTATAAAATGTGGATAGAAGACGAAGAATCTATAAAAGCAAAATTGGACTTAATAAATCAATATGATTTAGCAGGGGCAGGTTTCTGGTCAAAAGATAGAGAATCAAATACAATTTGGGGAATTGTAGCAGATAAACTAAATATAAAATAAGAAATAGGAGAAAATCAGAATTTTAGATTTTCTCCTATTTTAATACTTACATATTTTGGTCATAAAAGCATTCTTAAATGAATATAATTTATTATGAGGATATTAAAGAAGAAGCATCTAAAAAACAAAGGAAAGGGAAGAAGTTTTTATGAATATAGGATATGTAAAAGTGGACAAGCTAGGTAAATTTGAATATCTAGCATATAATTTAATGAAAAAGATTAGAGTAGAAAATAATATTTACTATATACCATCTGCAAAAGAAAAAGTACTTAAAAAATTAAAAGAAAAGCTAAAAGAAGATAAAATCGATTGTGTAGTTCAAGAACCAAAAATAGAATTAGAATTTAATAGACCCGAAGGTAAAATAATTACAAAAAAATTGAGTATAAAAATTTTGGAAAAGTGTTTAGAAATATTAAAAATAGAAAAGGAAGAAGCAGAAATATATATATGTGTAGATAATTATTCAAGAGAAAACATAAATATTATAGAAAGACTTTGTTTTGAATTAAGAAATATAAATTTAGTAACAGACCATATTAGACAATTTCATGAACTTGAAAAAAGATTAGAGAGGAATGAAATTTACATAGCAGTATCTAATAATAAGAGAAAAGCACTAAAAAGGGCAGAAATTATATTGAATTTAGATTTTGAAAATACGAAAGGGTATATATTTAATAGAAACTCAATAATTATTAATGCAAATAATAAATTTAATCCATCAAAAGATTTTGATGGAATTTGCATAGAAAAGGCTGGTGTAGATACAAAAAAAGTATTAAGAATCTTTGGCGATATGAAAGATGCAAATAAAGAAGAACTTATAATAGCTGAACTTATAAAAACTAATAATTGGGAAGAATCAGAAAAATATATAGAAGAATCAAAAATAAATATTACTAAGCTCTATGGAAAGCGAGGGGTAATTGAAGAAGAAGAATTCATACAATTAATTAGAAAACTTAAAAGAGCTCAAAAGGTATAATATTTTTATAAAAAACTATTGACAAAACATAAATAAGGTAATAAGATTATTAGCGTAATTTTAATACAAAAGGAGGCATGATATATGGACAGCGAAGTAGTACTACTAACACAAGAAGGGTTTGATAAACTAGAGCAAGAGCTAGAGTACCTAAAGACAACTGAAAGAACAGAAATTGCTGGTAGAATAAAAGTTGCCCTAGGATATGGTGACTTATCTGAAAACTCTGAATATGATGAAGCTAAATCAGCACAAGAAATGAATGAAAACAAAATTGCAGAATTAGAAAATAAATTGAGACACGCAAAAATAATAGACTCTTCAGAAATAGATACAAAAACCGTTCAAGTAGGAAATACTGTTGAAGTACTAGATATGGATTTTGATGAAAATGTAACATATACAATTGTTGGTTCAACAGAAGTAGACTTAGAGCAAAATAGAATATCTAATGAGTCTCCAATTGGAGCAGCTTTGCTAGGAGCTAAAAAAGATCAAATAGTAGAAGCAAAAATTCCAAGTGGTGTAGCTAAATTTAAGATATTATCAATAAAAAAATAAAAAAAGAAAATTGAAAGAAGCTTTTAAAGAACTGTACTTTTTAGAATAGTTCATTTTAAGCTTCTTTTTGACTTTTAAGTATTGACTTTTCGGCAATAAAATAATATTATTATATAGAGAATTTTATGTAAAAGAAAGGTTTAACATATGGAAGCTCTTATGACTACAACCAGCTTTGGTGGAGAGCTACTTAGCTTTAAGCTAGATGGAATTGAAAAAATTCACCAAGGTGAAGACGCAAGAGATGATAATGGGAAAATATATTGGAAAAGACATTCACCAGTATTGTTTCCGATTGTAGGAAAACTAAAGAGAAATCAAACTATAATAAATGGTAGAACTTTTGAGATACAACAACATGGATTTGCAAGAGATATGGAGTTTGAGCCAATTACTAAATTAGATAATTTTCATTCATATGTTTTAAGAAGTAATAAATATACACAAGCTAGATACCCTTTTGAATTTGAACTATATAATACATATAGACAAGAGGGAAATAAGCTTATATTTATGTATAAAGTTATAAATACAGGAAGCACTAATATGCCTTTTGGCTTGGGAAGTCATCCTGCTTTTAAAATTGATCCAGATGACTTAAAAAGAGGAAATTATTATTTAGAATTCAAAGAAGATGAGGAAAAAGCACATTTTTTATACTTAGTTGATGGACTAGTAGGAACAGAATATGCAAAAAATAAGCTAATAAACGGAAGAATGATAGAGCTTAATGAGCATACATTTGATAATGATGCACTAATTATTAAAGGAATTCAAAATAAAAATATTAGTTTGAAAAATTCAAGAACAAGAAAAACTGTACTTAAGATGAATTTTGAAGGTTGGCCATATTTAGGTATTTGGTCAAAACCAGGTGCACCATTTATTTGTTTAGAACCATGGCAATCAACAGCAGATAGAATTCACAGTTCAAGCGTGTTTGTTCAAAAACAAGATATGGTGGTACTTGAACCAAAACAAGAATTTGAAGCTAAATTTTCAGTAGAATTTTTGAGTTAGTTGGAAGGTGTAATAGATGCTTAGATTAATTTTATTAATTATAATAGCCATGGGGGTTACTATTATATATGATGCTAGAAGTATTACTGATAAATATTTTAGCTCTAATTTTACTAACCAACAAATAAAATGGCTAAAAATAGTGAGTTTTATTATAACAATAATAGCAGGAATAATATTTTGCTTTATATAAATAATTATAAGGATGGAGTTTAAATGAGTA
>USTA01000161.1 GCA_900557475.1 uncultured Clostridium sp.
TAGCAACATGGTATGTGTCTTTTAGAAATCTTGTAATAATGGCACTTAGCATTATTATAATATATGTAGGAATTAGAATGGCAATTTCGACTATTCCTCAGGATAAAGCAAAATATAAAGAAATGTTAGTAGGGTGGTTTAAATCTCTACTTATAGTTTTATTTATACATTTTGCAATGTACATAGTAATTAATTTAAATGAATCGTTAGTTGGAATTTTAGAAAATGCTATGATAAACAGTGTAGGAGAGGAACAATCTATATACGAAACGATAAGAACAAGAGCATATGATATGAGGCCAACAGTAGGAATTCCAGGAATGATAATGTATATAGCTTTAGTTATAACCTGGGTTAGATTTTTGTGGGTATATGCTAAAAGAATGTTCACAGTTTTAATCTTAGTAATTATAGCACCATTCATAGGAGCTAAATATGCAATAGATAGTGCGAGTGGAAAAAAAGGAAGTTCATTTGGTAGTTGGTTATATGATTTTGTAATGAATGTATTTTTACAAAGCGTACATGCTCTTGTATATATAACAATAATGGTAACATCTTTAAACTTAGCAGTAGAATCAGTTACAGGATTTATTATAGCACTTATATTTATGAACTTTATGCTTAGTGCAGATGAACTTGTTAGAAATATAATGAACTTTGATAAGTCAGGACTTGCAAAACAAGCTGCAAAGCAAGAAGAGATAAAAGATATAAAAAAAGCAGCTTCAGCAGCTATATTTGTTGGTACAATGGGAAAAGCCTCTATTGGAGTAGTTAAAGGTGTAAAAAACAAAGTTCAAGACTTTGGAAAAGATTTATACAAAGGATATACTAGAAGAAGACCAGGAGATAAGGAAAAAATTAATGGATTTTTAAATAAACAAGACCTTAGAATAGAAAATTTCATAGATCCTAAAAATTCAAAGAATCAAAAAGGCGTTATATATAATGCAAGAAAAGCAGCAGCAGAGAGTTTAAGAATAAGAAGACTTGCAAGACACAAAGGTGCAATAGGAGCAAAATCAAAGAGATTAAAGAAGCAACTTAAATCAAATAGAAGTAAGAGATATAAAGCAAACTTTAAACTTGTAAAAAGTGCAGTAACTGGTGTAGGAGATATATTCCTAGCAATACCAGTTGCAACAGTAAGTACTACTGCCGGTGTGGCAATGTTTACAAAAGGTGTAAAATCAATAAGCGGAATATCTAAGAAAAAATATGTTCTAACAAAGAATGAAAAAGGAACATTTAAAGGATGGCTTAAGAAAAGAGCTCCATATCAAAGATGGTACGGAGTTAAAAAGGGAACTGAAAAATACGAAAAGAAAAGAAATAAAACATATACTGCAATTAATTTGGCAGAGGAAATTGCAAATGAAGAAGATTTACTTAAAGAAAAAATGGGAGACATTAGAAACTATAAATCAGAAGATGATATTGCAAAATATAAGAAAAAGACAGGAGTTTTCTTAATAGAAGCAAATTCATCTAAAATATCAGACATAATATCTAATTATATACATAGTAAGAATATCTCAAGTATTGATAATTCTACAATAAATGATATAATTGATGTAGTAGTTGATGAACTTAATATAGACTCAGCACTTGATAATACAAGTAAAAGTTTAATATCAAGTACAGCAACATCAATGGTACTTATGGCTAAATCAAAAGCAAATGCTAAAGCTAGACAAGAAGCTCTAGACCAAGGAAAAGAGCCACCAAAACAAGACGATAACAAATTTACATCAGATGAGATTGTAAAGGCAATACATAGTTCTATAAGTTCGACAGAAACAGAAAGAGAATGGAAAGACATGACAAACAACTTATTTGATTTAGATAGAAAGATAAACAAATTTGAAAGAGCAGCAAAAGCTAGTTATAGAGGAACAAATGAATTTTTAATAAACCTATAATTTTGCAAGGGGTGTAAGATGATAAAAAGAAAATTGAAGCAAATATTTATAATATTTCTAACAACATTAACCTGTACTATGGGAATATGCTCTACGGTAGCAGGGGCTAATAATCAAGAAATAGTAGAAGAATATGTGGTAATAGAAGACGGAATTGAAAAGCATGTTACAGTAACTGAAACAGGAGTTGCTGATATAGAAGCAGAGTGGGGACTTGGAGAACTACTTGATGGTTTAGTTGGTGTAGTTTTTTGGGTTGTAAAATT
Source organism: uncultured Clostridium sp. (assembly GCA_900557475.1). Classification (GTDB taxonomy): domain Bacteria; phylum Bacillota; class Clostridia; order TANB77; family CAG-508; genus CAG-793. The sequence continues at coordinate 2,192 of USTA01000161.1, forward strand.
AATACCAATGACAATAGCAAGATTATTTATGAGTTTAGTATCTCTGGCAATCAATGGTACAGAAGGGTTTGTATCTGGATTTACGCTAGATAAAGTACTTTTTAATGAAATACCATTATTACAAGTAAACTTTTTTCAAATGCCAGAAGCAGGTACATTTAATTCAGAAATGATTACATCTTTAAGAAAGAATGTATCAATTTGGTATGTATCTATTAGAAATTTAGCAGCAGTTATTTTAGCAATTATGGCCTTATATGTAGGAATAAGAATGGCAATTTCATCAGTTGCAGAGGAAAAGGCTAAATACAAAAAAATGTTAGTAGATTGGGTAGTAAGCTTAGGATTATTATTTGTTCTACATTATATTATGGTATTTGTTGTAGAGATTAATGATTCAATAGTAGAAGTACTTAGAAATATTAGAGATAATACGATAACAGGAGATAATGGTTCCCTTATGGATACAATATGGGAAAATTCTTTTTCGACAATATCTTTAATAGAGCAGTTATCATATATGTTTATATATTGTACACTTGCAGTAATGACATTTATATTTTTTATAACATATGTAAAACGTATGATTACAATTGCATTTTTAATTATGATAGCACCAATAATTACAATAACATATTCAATAGATAGAATGGGAGATGGTAAATCTCAGGCATTAAATAAATGGTTTAAAGAATACATATATAACATTTTACTTCAACCATTTCAATGCGTTATATATTTAGCATTAGTAAATTCAGCAATTGCGTCACTTGCAGAGGAAGTAACTCTTGCGTCAGGACTTATTGCAGGATTAATGGTAGTATTTATGTATCAGGCAGAAAATATTATAAAAGAAATATTCCACTTTGAATCTAAGAGTGTTGCATCTACAATCGCTCAAACAGCATTAGTAACAAGTGCAATAGGACTTATTGGCTCAGGTGCTAAAAAAGCAGGCAAGGGAGCATCTTCTGGTGGT
>USTA01000162.1 GCA_900557475.1 uncultured Clostridium sp.
TATTGCTTTAATTGAAGATGGTGTTACTGTAATTGGAATTGCAACAAATCCTACCTTAGTACCCAAAACAATGAGTAATTTAGAAGAAGTTATAACAAGAGGAGCTAATGTTATGCTTGTAACTAATCAAGAACTTGAAAACAAGGAATTTAGCTTAAGCGTAAAAATTCCAACCTGCTCTTATTTGATTTCTCCTATACTTTCAGTTGTTCCGCTTCAATTAGTTTCTTATTATATTGCAAAAGAGAAAAAACTTGATGTTGACAAACCAAGAAATTTAGCAAAATCAGTTACTGTTGAATAGATAAAACACACCCATTTAGAACTATACTTGCTCTAAATGGGTTTATTTTTATATTTTACTAAATTGGAATTTATTTTATACTTTTACCCTTGTTTTATAATCTAGAATATTTCCTACTGTTTCTGGTCTTACTGGTGCCATAAGTAATTTTCCTGTTCCTCTATATACATTTACAAAACCTTCTCCTGCAACAGCTGAACCGATTAAGCTCTTTGTAGATTTTTCTACTGTAAATGATAATGAACCAGACCAAGCTACTGCCATATTTCCATCTATTTTTACTTGGTCATTATCTAAAGTAATCTCTATAAGTTCTTCTCTTGGAACTGGGCTTTCTAATACTGCTAATCCGTTTCCAACTAATTTTAGATTAAATAAGCCTTCTCCTCCAAGTACAGCTGATGATATATTAGATCTCATAGCCACACTTGTTTTTATATTTCCATCACAGGCTAAAAACATTCCATCTTCAATAACCATTCCATTATTCCAAGTTCCTACATCTTCTATTAAAATATAGCTGTATGTTGGCTCTAATGCCAAAAGTCCTGTTCCATAATATTTAGGTTTTGCTGCTGATTCTTTTGTAACACTTCCCTTTATTGCTTTTCCAAGGAAGTCTCCTACACCTTTTACATCTGTTTTACTTTCAACATTTCCAACTGTCCATTGCATTGCTCCAGCACTTGTAACAAATTCACTATTTCTTAATTCTATTAAAGTTTGTCTTCTCTTTATGTTCATTTCTGCTGCAAAATATTCATCCATTGCTGTATATTTATTTACACTCACATCTCTTTGAAATTCAATTACTGTTATATTATCTCTTTTTTCGATTGTCTTTACATCATCATTTTCAAATAAATTCTTTATTGATACCATATTTTATTCCTCCTTGGAAAAATTATATAATATAAAGATTTATTATTCAAGTATTTCTATACACAAAAAATCTTAAAAAGTATTAACAAAATTGCTCCTGGAATTCCTAAAATGCCTATTATTATCGAAGATATAACATTAAGCCCTATATGAAAACCAAATGTTGTTCCTATAACATTTATAAAGTAAATTGCTACTGCACCTAAGCAAGAATTTGTTATAAATTTTAAGATTTTTTTTATTGGAAATAAAAAGATTTTTCCAAGTATTATTATAAATACTATGCCCACTAAAAAACTTACTATAATATTCGTTTCCATCACCAATCACCTGATTAATCTTATGATGGACATCTCTTTTTTATGCTAACTTTTCTACTTCGATTCCTTTTTCTTTTGCAAGTTTTATAAGCCCATCTAGTCTTGATTGCATTGATTTTATTTTATATACATAATAATCTATTAATTCATTAGAACTAGCAAATTCAAAATTTTTATTTGCATTTGTAAGCTCTGCTTTTGTATGAAAAATATTTCTTAAAATATCTTTCTTCTCTTCTTCTTCTGTGATTTCTACTAACACTTTATCTCTTAAATATCTTTCCTCCATAAGACCTCCTCTTTTCCCTTTTATTATTATATTCACAGTATTTTCCATTTATGCATAATTTTATAAAAAAACTACATATTTTAGATTATTCTAAAATACGTAGTTTTTTAACTTACATATATTTTTCTATTTCATTCCATACATCTTCTATATATATTTTTCTTTCTGATGAACATGGTAAAAATTTAAAATCATGTAGTGGATTTAATATATTCTGTAAATTTACTACTGCATCATTTACTTTCGTAACTGCAATTTTATCTGCTTTATTTGCAATAATTATGCAAGGTAGGTTTTGCTTTATAATATAATCATACATCAATTTATCATTTTCAGTAGGATTATGTCTTATATCAATCAAAAATACTATTAATCCAATATTTTTACATTTTTGCAAGTATTCTTCTATAAATTTCCCTACTTCAACTTGCTCTGCTTTAGACATCTTACTAAAGCCATATCCAGGCAAGTCAACAAAGTAGAATTCATTATTTACTTTATAAAAATTAATTAATCTAGTTTTTCCAGGTTCACTACTGGTTCTTGCTAATTTTTTTCTATTTACCATTGCATTTATAAACGATGATTTTCCTACATTTGACTTTCCTACTAGAACAATTTGCATAAGGTCATCTTTTGGATATTGTTTTGGACTTGTAGCTGAAATTATAAATTCTGCATTTTTTACAATCATTTTTGTGCTCCCTTTATTATTTTTTAGGTGTTAATTTCTTTGTTCCGCCCATATATGGCCATAAAACTTCTGGTATGTCTATACTTCCATCTTCATTATAATGATTTTCCAAAAATGCTATTAGCATTCTTGGTGGAGCTACTACTGTATTATTTAAAGTATGTGCATAATAGTTTCCTTTTTCACCTTTAATTCTAATTCCTAAACGTCTAGCTTGTGCATCTGTTAAATTTGAACAGCTTCCTACTTCAAAATACTTCTTCTGTCTAGGGCTCCATGCTTCAACATCGCAAGACTTTGCTTTTAAATCTGCTAAGTCACCACTACAACATTCTAATGTTCTTACTGGAATTTCCATACTTCTAAATAGTTCTACTGTATATGACCATAACTTATCATACCAATTCCAGCTATCTTCTGGTTCACATACAACAATCATTTCTTGTTTTTCAAATTGATGTATTCTGTATATTCCTCTTTCTTCTATTCCATGTGCACCTTTTTCTTTTCTAAAACATGGTGAATAAGATGTCATTGTATATGGAATATCTTTTTTATCTAAGATTTGCCCTTTGAACTTTCCTATCATTGAATGCTCACTTGTTCCTATTAAGTATAAGTCTTCTCCTTCAATCTTATACATCATGGCATCCATTTCTTCAA
>USTA01000163.1 GCA_900557475.1 uncultured Clostridium sp.
AGCCGTGTTATATATAAATCAATGTTTTTATTTATATATAGACTATCTATCGCTTTTTGAAAATCTTCTATACATTGAACCTCATCAATAAACACATAATTTTTTTTGCTACTAACTATTTTTTCTTTTATATAATTATATAATTCTGTATAGTTTTCAAAATTAAAATCTTGGCTTTCTAAATTTATTTTTATTATTTGTTCATCTTGAATTCCTTGTTCTTTTAAGTAATTAATATATATATCAAATAAAGTAGATTTACCACATCTTCTAATTCCTGTTATAATTTTAATTAAATCTTTGTCCTTAAAATCTATAAGTTTTTTTAAATAGACATCTCTTTGTATCATAATTTTCACCTCATATATATTGTACTACAATAGCAATTTTGTGTCAACCAGCATTGGAAATATTTTTCCAATGCTTATACTTATATTATTGTATTGGAAGCACTATTTATAAATATTATATGCAAGAAAATACAATTTATACTTCAGCAGTATTTCTTTTTAGTTTATTTAAATTTTTAAAATTAAAATATAAATCTACCTGTTTATCCTGATGTATCTCTATCCTGTTAATAATCATCTTCATAATTTCTGGAGATGGCTTTTCAAACTTTAAAAATTCTTTTACTATTTTTTCAACAGTATTATTATCTACAAACTTCTCTTCTTCTTTTTTTAATTCTATGTATTCTCCTTCTTTATTGCTTTTTTCTTTTTTTAACTTACTAAAAATCCTCTCATACATCTCTTCACTTAATTTGTTATTTAGTTTATCAATATACATTTTATCAATATTATTGTTTATAATTTCAATTTCTTTTGCAATTTTGTTAAGCATCTTCTTATAATCATATTTTGTTTTGCTATTTTTGATATTTAATTCAATTTTTTTATTATCAATGTTTGCAAATAACTTTCTTATATAATCAATTACCTGTTTTTCCAATCGTTCATAACTAAAGCCATGAGATGTACATAAATTTAGTTTTGAATTTCTGCGGTAGTTATTACATATCATATCGTAATGTCCATCTCTTCTACTTCTAACTCCAATTTTATGCTTACACTCATAACATATCAAAAGTCCATCTAATAAAAAATAATTCTTTTTTTCGCTTCTATCATATTTGTGAACTATCCCCATTTTTTGCACTCTATTAAAAACTTTTTCGTCAATAATTGGTGCATGAGTATCTTCTACTATTTGCCATTGTGCTTCTGGGTTCGCTCGAAGTTGTCTATTTTTATAACTTATCCTACTTCTCTTATTTTGAATTGTAACACCAATATATACTTTATTTTGAAGTATAAGTTTTACAGTTTTATTTTCCCAAATTGATACTTTATTATACCTAATTTGGTTAGCTGTCGGTATGTTATTATTATTTAAATAATCTCTTATTTCTCCTATATTTTTTCCTGCTAGTGCCATAGTAAAAATAGTTCTTACAATCTTGGCTTCTTCATTGCAAATAATTAAATGATTCTTATCCTTTGGGTCTTTCTTGTATCCTAATGGTGTTTTTCCCCCTACCCACTTTCCTTGCTTTTGCATAGTATGCAATGCTGTTTTTATTTTCTTAGACAAGTCTTTTGAGTACATATCATTTAATATTGCCTTAAACGGTGCAATATCATTATTTCCATTATTTGCAGAAAAAGTATCTATATTATCTGTTACAGATATGTACCTAACATTTTTCTCTGGAAACCACTTTTCTATGTACTCTCCAGTTTCTATATAATCACGACCAAGTCGAGACAAGTCTTTTGTTACTACCATATTTATCTTGCCCAATTCTATATCATTAATCATACGCTTAAAATCCGGTCTATTAAAATTAGTTCCTGTGTATCCGTGGATCTATGTATGTATCTACAAGTTCATATTCCCATCCTAATTTTTCTATATATTCCGTTAAGAGTGCTTTTTGGTTTATTATACTTTCACTTTCGTCATATCCTTTATCCATGTCTTCTTTTGAAAGTCTAATGTATATCGCAGCTTTGTATATTGCTTTATTTATTTTCTCAAGCATATTTTCCTCCTTCCCATATTTGATAAAACAAACTTGAATTCAATTTATTTATTTTTTAATTCTTTGTAATCTATCTTAAATCCAAATTTTAATTTCTTTATGACGTTTTATTTTTCTTAATAATAGAAAATTCATCACACTGATTAATAAAAAAATATGATATTATTTTTTCTAACGTCTCTCCTTTTTCATCAAACTGCACATTAAATTTAAATAAATCATCCATCTTTCCTCCTACCATTTTAAATGACTTATTCAATATATATGCTTGGTAGGTTTTATTATTCTGGCTTTAAAGATATATATTATTAATGAAAAAAGTTGATTTTCATTAATTTCATAATACTTGAAGTAGCCTAATTTGAGCATTAAAAAAAGTCCTATTTTATAGCTTTAAAACTACTAAAATAAGACACTCTTGTATAATATATGGCTTATATTATACAAAATTTGTTTCTAAAAATCTTCTATTTAATAAATACCTGTTATTCTTAACAAAACACTTTAGAATTAGTTTATTAGTATTTTATAATATGTAATTATGAATTATATCTTTACTACAACTAATAACATATTTAAGAAATTCTTTCCTAGCAATATTGGAACCAAAAAAACCGGAATTAGGGTTTATATCTATAACTATATTTTTATTTTCTTTATTTATGATATCTGCTGAGTAGGTCTCAATTTGAAGTGAATTCGTAATCTTTTTGAATAATTCATTTAATTCCTTATTTTTTATAGTCTTATTATTATCATATACTATGTTATTGATACAATACAACTTCATTTCTTTTCCGCCAGTTATAATCTTTTCATAATAAAAGTCACTAATATTAAATTTGCAAAAAAATTTAACTAATGTATTTTCTGAATATGCTACAAGGTTAATTCCTACATGGGAATTTTCTTTACAAAAAATAGGATTCTGTATTTTATTTAATCCATTAATAGTAACTATTTCTGGAATGTCTATATTATTATCATTTAATACTTGTTGCACTTCTAATTTTGTATAATCATGTAAAAAGAATTTTTTATTCATAAAATAACAGTGCCTGTTTTTTAAGGCAGATATGATTTTATTATTTAATGATA
>USTA01000164.1 GCA_900557475.1 uncultured Clostridium sp.
TACTAATGGAAAATATAACAATTTTCATTGGTTTCGGAAAATAGGATATACACTAGCAAAAACATGGAATGAATATTTCCAAACCGTACCATTAATAGAAGCTAAAGAGTCTGGATTCATTGAAAACAAATATAAATAAAAAGCAACAGGAGGAATTACAATGAAAGTTGATGCTATGGAAGAATTTTATAGACAAAAAGAAATGCATGCTCAACACAAATTGTTTGTGAACAATGGATTTATTGAAAGAAAAGAGAGGGAATATCTTTTTGAACAAGAAAGTGAGAAACTTAATACAATTCCTGATTATGCCATAACTATAATCGAAGAATTTGACTTATTTAATCCGAAAGTTCAAACACCTTATGCGGGATACTATGAATTAGAGGTCGTACTTCCTATATGGAGCCACCATATGGAAGAAACTCTCTTATATGCACTCACTAGCGGAACAGCTTATAAAATTGCTAATGGAAACATTTATATTTGGTATAAGCCGTTCAAAGGATTTAAGGGTTCAGGCTTTTATAAATTAAACCGTTTTATCTTTTTAGAAAATGGAAGAACAGTAAAATATTTTCTTGATGGAAATGAAAAACTTTCAGATTCATTATAATAAAAATATATAATATTTATTATTTTCACAAGCTGTGCTCATGATTCGGGCATAGCTTGTTTCTTTATCATAACAGTTAATGCCTAACTATGTTGTAGAAAGTAAAATTCTTATATTTTTTCAGATAATGTGCTGAGATATATGCAGATGTAAAAATGACGAAATATCTATTGATTTTATTAAGCGAATTTGCTACAATAATACTGTGCAAAAGGGAGTAGCTCAAAAACAACTAATCAACAGCAAGAGTAATCTGGTTAGTTACCTTTTTGAGGTGAGCAAGACTTTTAAGAGATTTTACATAAATTTTGTAAAAACTTCTTAATGTCTTGCTTTTTAATATTAATATACGAACTTATTGGCACAATAAAAATAAACACATGACTAAGACGAAAGGAAGGAATGAAATGAAGTGGTTTAACAAAAATGTAGATGATATTGAAAAAGAATTATCTACAAATGTGAAAAACGGTTTAAATTCGGAAGAAGTACAACAAAAAAGAGAAAAGTACGGATTTAATGAACTGCAGGAGAAAAAGAAAAAAAGCATATGGATTAAATTTTTAGAACAATTCAAAGACTTTATGATAATAATTCTAATTATTGCAGCTGTAATTTCAGGAATAGTAGGCTATATGCAGGGAGAAGGATTTACAGATTCCATAATAATTTTAATTGTAGTTGTAATGAATGCTGTAATTGGTGTAATGCAAGAAAATAAAGCAGAAAAATCATTAGAAGCATTGAAAAAAATGAGTAGCTACTCGGCAAAAGTTTTAAGAGACGGGAAAGTAACAGTGGTTCCATCTAGAGAGCTAGTACCAGGAGACATAGTTATAATGGAAACAGGAGATTATGTACCAGGAGACATTCGTATAACAGAAGCAATTAATTTAAAATCACAAGAAGCCTCTTTAACAGGAGAATCTGTGCCAGTAGATAAATGTGCAGATATATTAGAAAATGAAGATGTTAACTTAGGTGATAGAAAAAATATGCTATTTTCATCAAGCCTTATTACTTATGGTAGAGGTAAAGGTATTGTTGTAGAAACAGGTATGAATACAGAAGTAGGAAATATAGCAGGAATGCTAAACAGTGTAGAAGAGACAGAGACACCACTTCAGCAAAAACTAAATAAGCTAGGAAAAAGCTTAGGAATAATGGCGATAGTAATATGTATTATCATATTTATTATTGGCTTAGCATATGGAAAAAATGTTATAGATATGTTTATGACAGCTGTAAGCTTGGCTGTTGCTGCAATACCAGAAGGGTTAGCAGCAGTTTCAACAATTGTTTTGGCAATTGGTGTACAAAGAATGGTAAAAAGAAATGCTATTGTAAAAAAATTACCAGCTGTTGAAACTTTAGGAAGTGCTTCAGTTATTTGTTCAGATAAAACTGGAACACTTACACAAAATAAGATGATTGTTCAAAAACTTTTTGCAAATGGAAATATAAAATCGGTAGAAGCTGTAAATAATGAAGAAGAACTTAGTAAAACAGTTCTTATAGGATTACTTTGCAATGACACAAAAATAGTTTCAAAAGAGGAATTAACAGGAGACCCAACAGAAACAGCACTTACTAGTTTAGCTTTAAACTGGGGACATAAAAAAGAAGAGCTAGATAAATTTAAAAGAGTTTCTGAAATTCCATTTGATTCTGAAAGAAAGCTTATGACAACAGTCAATAAGTATGAAGATAAATATATAGTGTGCACAAAAGGAGGAGTCGACGAACTTCTTGAAATTTGTAATAAAATTTCTATAAATGGTGAAATTAAAGAAATTACAAAAGAGGATATAAAAAAGATACAAAGTGCAAATGAAGAGTTAGCAGGAAATGCTCTAAGAGTATTAGGAATGGCATATAAATATGTAGAAAATAAGCCAACTAATGAAGAAATGGAAAAAATAGAAGGTGAATTAATTTTCACAGGAATGTGTGGAATGATTGACCCACCTAGAGAAGAAGTAAAACTTGCAGTTGCAAAATGCAAAGAAGCAGGAATTAAAACGGTTATGATTACAGGAGACCACAAAATCACCGCGATGGCAATTGCAAAGTCATTAGGCATTTTGAAAGACGACTCAGAAGCTATAACAGGTGCAGAACTTGAAAAAATGACAGAAGAAGAGTTAGATAGTAATATTAGAAAATATAGTGTATATGCAAGGGTTGCTCCAGAGCATAAAGTTAGAATTGTAAAAGCATGGCAAAAAGCAGGAGAAACAGTTGCTATGACAGGAGATGGAGTTAATGACGCACCAGCATTAAAACAAGCAGATATTGGATGTGCTATGGGAGTCGTAGGTACAGATGTTTCAAAAGAAGCGGCAGATGTAATTCTAACAGATGATAATTTTGCAACAATTGTATCAGCTGTTGAAGAAGGGAGAAGAATATATGCAAATATATTAAAGGCAATAGAGTTCCTAATTTCAAGTAATATTGGAGAAGTTGTATTGTTATTTGTTTGCATGTTAATAACACCGCTACTT
>USTA01000165.1 GCA_900557475.1 uncultured Clostridium sp.
TAGTATATTAATTATTATATTATAAAAATTAAAAAGTAGATAGATTTAATAACTTATAAAAGAATAAAACCTTTTTCTTAGTCATATAATTTAATGACTAAGGAAGAGGTTATTTTTATGGAAAGAATTATTAGTGAACAAGATAGAATAAGAAGAGCAGAAGAGCTTTTGAATAAAAGAAGAGGAACAATTTCTGCAAGAAGTATAAACAGTAGAAATGAAGAAAAAAAGCTTTCATTTGTTGCTAAAATTGGAATACAAATTATTGTTAGTATTTGCCTATTTGGAATACTTTATTTTATGGCTAAAAACAATATTCCATTTATAGAGAATGTGAGGGAAATTTTAAATAAAGATGTCGATTTTGAGCTAATATATGCTGACGGAAAAAAACTTTGGAATCAGTTTAATTTGTGGCTTAAAGAAGATGATGAAAATGTGAATGAAAGTAACCAAAATAATCAAAATGAAAATAAACTAAATGAAACTAATGAGCTAGCTGAGAATAAAAAAAATGAGACTAATGATGCATCTGAAAATAAGTTAATTAATGAAGTCTCTACTAAAGAGAATATGGAACCAGGAATAGGAGGGGCTAATGAAAATGTAAATTTGAGTCAAGATGAAAAGGATATTGTGTATATAAAAGAAAAAGCCGATATGTTAATGCCATTAGAAGGAGTTATTACTTCAAAATATGGAAAAAGAGAAGCGACAGATATAATATCAGGAAATCATGCAGGTATAGACATAGGAGCAGCTTATGGAGCAGATATTGTTTCTGCAATGGATGGAACTGCTGAAGTTGTTTCAAGTTTTGGGGACTATGGAAATCATGTAAAAATAGTTAATGGCGAAATTAGCACATTATATGGGCATTGTAGTAAGATTGTAGTAAATCAAGGAGAAAGCATAACGAAGGGACAAAAAATTGCAGAAGTTGGTTCAACGGGAAAATCCACAGGTCCACATTTACACTTTGAAGTGACTGTATCACGGAAGACATGTAAATCCAGAGAGCATTTTATAGGGAGGAAAGTCTATGCAATTCAAGATTGACTTGAAAATATTTTTGATAGCTTTAATATTTTTACTAACTAAACATATAGAAATATATGTAATATTAATGCTTTTTGCATTTTTACACGAGATGGGACATTTTATTTGTGGAATGATAATAGGCTTAAAACCAAAATCAGTTAGCATAATACCATTTGGTTTTAAATTAGGATTTGAAATTACATGTAGTGATTATAATAAAAAAGTAAAAAGAGGTACAATGCTAACATTAAAAGAAATTGTTATAGCATCAGCAGGACCTATAACAAACCTACTATGCATATTAATAATAATACTTGTAAAAGATAAGTTTCACTTACTAGAAACAGAATATCAAAATATGATTTATGCAAATCTAATGCTAATAATATTTAATTTAATACCAATATATCCTTTAGATGGAGGAAGAATAGTAAAAGGAATATTACATATTTTTGTTGGATTAAAAGAAAGCTATGAATACATAAATGCAATAACTAAAATAAATATATGCTTACTTACAGCAATTTCAAGTATATTAATAATTTATTATAAAAATATAGCAATATTGTTAGTAATAATATACTTATGGTACCTAGTATATAAAACATATAAAGAAAATGAGATAAAAAGAAAAGTATATGAAAAAATAAAAAATAATTTGTAATTCTTAACATAATCTAATTCCAATAAAACCAAGCTAAAATTTGGAAAAAAGCTTGCAAAATACAAGTGTTTATGGTATAATAAATATGTATTTGAATTTGGAAGGAGACTCATAATGAGCAAAATTATAGAAAGAATAAAATCTATGTTTAAAGAAAAAGACGAAATAGAGGATACAAATATTAAAAATATTGCAGAAAATATTGCTCAAAATAATGAAAACGGAAATCAATCAAAAAGTGAAATAGAAGCAATATTAAATGCAGGAGCAACTCCTAAACTTGGAGTTATGAAAAGACCTCATACTGAAGTAAGAATAACTGAAGAAAAAGAAGTTAACTTAAATGGACAAAGAGTAACATTCATTCTAGATGAAAAAGATTTATCAGATAGTGATGAAAGATAAAAAATAACTAAATAAACCTTAATTATTAGACAAAGTAAGTTTAATAATTGAGGTTCATTTTTATATATAAGTTAATTTTTAATAAAATTTAGTTTAGACAAAATATCATCACCTATAATTTCATTTGATAAACCAAGGAGCTCATGACAAAGAGAAATTTGAGCTTTATGATGTGTATCTAAGCCATATAAAACTTTTACATTATAATTTGTAGCAATGTCCCAAAACTCTTTGCATGGATAAAAAACATTTTTTAATTTAAGACGTTGAAATTCTAAAGAATCATTGTTTAAATGTCTATTTTCATAGTATGTTTTATTAAATATATTATTTAGATTTATTTCCAATGGAATATTATATTTTTCAGCACTAGAGCAAATCATATTGGCAATATTTGATTCAATCTTACCAAAAGTAGGTCTATTTAACATATAGATATCTGGATGTGCAATAATATTAGGGATATTTAATGAACAAGCTTCATCAATATAAGTAGCATATTTTATTAACTCTTCAGATGAAAAAATGCTATGCCCAAAGACCTTTAAATTATGATTATTATCATATATAAAATGCTGCCCTAAAATTAATTTGTCTGTTGCTGATTTTAGCTCAATTAGATTTTCCTTATTATTTGGCAAATATTCTACTTCAAATCCGCTTTCAATTTGAATTTTATCACAATATTTTTGCTTTAGTCTGTCTAAATTATTTAAGTACTCATCTTTTTGGGAATAATTCATTCTCATATTAGGTCTTTTATCTATAACGTTTTTCTCTGGAGCATGATCTGTAAATGCAACTTTTTGAAATCCCATTTTTATATAATCTATTATGTAATCTTCATCAGTTGTGCCAAAATCAGCATGCCCACATCTATATGTATGAGAATGATAATTAAAGTTTTGCATATTAATTTCAATCCTTTCTAACTTGGTAAATATATTATAAAAAATTTATTTTCAAATTAAATTCTCTTAAAGAGGTATCTATTAATATAT
>USTA01000166.1 GCA_900557475.1 uncultured Clostridium sp.
TATATATCATGCGTTAACAGATGGTGGCAGTGGAACAGTTTTTTTTAGAGAGATTATTTATACATATTTAGAATTAAAACATAAAGATGAATTTGAAAATAATGAAAGAATCGCAAGAAAAATAGAAGACTATATAGAAGATAGCTATATAAAAAATTATAATAAAAAACTAAGTAAAAGAGACCAATCAGGAAAAGCATTTGAGGTAAAAGGTAAAAAAATAAAGCTTGGTGCAATTTCTGCGATTCATGAAATTATTGATTTAGAAGATGTAAAAAGAGAAGCTAAAAAATATCAAGCAACAATTACTCAATATTTAACCTCAGTATTAATTTATAGTATATATAATGCAAATTACAAAAATTCAAAAAGACCAATAAAAACATGTATACCAGTAAACTTAAAAAAATATTTTCCATCAGATACAATGTCAAATTTCTTTTCATACATAACAATAGTTACTAATAAAGAAAAAATAGCTAGTTTTGAAAATTTAATGGAATTTGTAAAGAAAGAATTTAAAGAAAAACTAACAGAAGAAGAAATAATAAAAACAATATCAGCAAATGTGAAATTAGGAAATAATTTGTTTATAAAGTCAATACCTCTAATTCTTAAAAAAATAATTGTAAGGCTAAGCTATATGGAAATTAGAAAATATACAACAATTACATATTCAAATATAGGAAGAATTGGAATAATAGGGGACTATCAAAAATACATAGATTATTTTCTAATGCTTATAGCTCCAGAGCCAGTAGAAAAAATTAAATGTTCAAGTTGCTCATTTGAAAACAAAATGGTTTTTACATTTACTTCAATACTTAATAGTAATGAAATAGAAAAATTTTTCTATGAATTTTTAAAGAGTCAAAATATAAAAGTTGAAATAGAAAGTAATGGTGTTTTAGATGATATATCCAAAGAAAATTAATGCAAATAAAAGTGAAAAAATAATAAGAATAGCAATGATTATTTCACTTGCTATTGCAGTAATTCTTACAATAATAAATAAATTAACAACTCCGAGAGTTCCCTGGGCAGCACTTGCTAACAGTGGTATTATATACATTTGGATAGTAGCAAGATATTCGGTAAGCCAAAATGTAAATATAGGAGGGCATGTACTAATTCAAACAATAGCAGTATCAATACTTACTTTATTTATAGATTATGAATTAGGATATAAGGGTTGGTCCTTAGGAATAGCAATACCAATAATATTAATAACTGCAAATGCATCAATGTTATTGCTGAACATATTAAGTTATAAGAAAAATTTTAGATATGCAATGTATGAATTAGTAGTCTTGATATTAAGCATTTTGCCGGTAGTTTTTATAACTGAAAAAATGGTAGAAAATCCAACTTTGAGTTATATTTCGTTAGGCGTATCAATTATCAACTTAATTATAACTATGATAATTTCATTTAAAGATATAAAAGAAGCGGTAATTAGAAAATTTCATATGTAAAATTTGACTACATAGAAGAAATGAGGTATAATAAAGTAATGGTTAATTTACCATCTCCCACTTTTGTGGGAACAAGGAGTTATCTTGGAGGGGAAACAGTAGAAGATTTCCTTGCTTTTTATGAAGAAAAAAGAGGAAAGGTCCGAAATTCAAAAAATGTGGAACTGGTAATGTCTTTCCTTATAACAATGGCAGTTGCAAAAGATAATCGGTGGTGGAAAAGCCCCGACCCTCGCATGAGGGCTTATTATCAATCGCACTGCAAATTGTGGATAATTTCATATCCACAGTTTGAGAAGGACCTGGAGATACTTTTAGGCAGAAAAGTAAGCCTGGCTGAATTTATGGTAAGCCGGAAGGCTATCATGAAGGAAGTCAAAGAGGCATTTAATGCTCCTTTGGAAGAAAAGGCAGAAGATTGATTTTAGGGGGCTGAGATATCAGCCCCCGTATTTCTTATTATATAGGAAAAATCAAGTATTTCTTTTAAAAATAAAATTTTATTTTCACTTTGAGCTTGCGAAGCTAAAAAGTTTCATGGTGTTTCCTATTAAATAAAAGCATTGCACACAATTTCACATTTGTAAAATTGCTTTAAAACTATTGTAAAAAAGGGCCAAATAGGATAAAATGTAAGTAAAATAGAAGAAAAAAGAAAGGAGCGCTATTTTGCAAGTTATATGTAAAAGTGAATACAAAACTAAAGAATATGCTAGAAAGCTAGCAAGCGTCTTAAAGAAAGGTGATGTAATAGTTCTTTCAGGAGAATTAGGGGCAGGAAAAACAAAATTTGTAGAAGGTTTACTTAGTTATTTTGGACTTCAAAGCGAAATTTCGAGCCCAACATTTACTATTGTAAATGAATATAAAAATGATAAAATTAATATCTATCACTTTGACTTATATAGATTAGGAGATATTTACGAATTTGAAAATATTGGAGGAGAAGAATATTTTTCAAAAGGAATATGCATATTTGAGTGGGGAGAATTAATAGAAGATATACTTCCAAATGACTACTTAAAGATATCATTTACAAAATCATCAGAGGATGAAGAGAGCAGAATACTTGACTTTGAAACATTTGGAACCAGATTTAACGATATAGATTTTACTAACTTTGTAAATTAACAAATAGCAGGAAGGAGCAATATGAAAGATAAAAAATACATTAGAAATTTTAGCATAATAGCACATATAGACCATGGAAAGTCAACTTTAGCAGATAGGTTAATAGAACTTACTGGGGTTTTAACAAAAAGGGAAATGTCTGCACAGGTACTAGACAATATGGATATAGAAAAAGAACGTGGTATAACAATAAAATCACAAGCTGTTAGAATGAAATATAAAGCAAAGGATGGAAACACATATATTCTTAATTTAATAGATACACCAGGACATGTAGATTTTAATTATGAAGTTTCAAGAAGTTTAGCAGCATGTGATGGAGCAATTTTGGTAGTTGATAGTACACAAGGTGTAGAGGCTCAAACACTTGCAAATGTTTATTTGGCAATCGACAATAATTTAGAGGTAGTGCCAGTAATAAATAAAGTAGATTTACCAAATGCAAGACCAGATGAAGTAAAAAAAGAAATAGAAGATATAATTGGAATA
>USTA01000167.1 GCA_900557475.1 uncultured Clostridium sp.
AATAGCAATAATTATTACTAGTATAATAATTATTACTTTCTTTGTTTTACTTCTATTTTTAACTTTTTCATGTTTATGCTTCATTTTTTCTCCTAAATATTAAATTGCCCCATCTTTTTTCACAACTTTTGCAATTGTTTTAAATACTATTTGTAAATCTTCTTTTAGTGATCCCTTTTGTATATATTCGCAGTCTAATTTCATCCTATCTTCAAATTTAAGCTTGCTTCTTCCTGTAACTTGCCAAGGTCCTGTAATTCCAGGTTTTACTTTCGTAATTATTTCATAGTAAGCCCCCATATCTTCCTTTTCTCTTGGAAGGTATGGTCTAGGCCCTACTAAGCTCATATCACCTTTTAACAAATTTAAAAATTGTGGAAATTCATCTAAGCTGGTTTCTCTTAAGATTCTTCCTACTTTTGTTATTCTTGGATCATCTTTCAATTTTTTATATTTTCTATATTCTTTTTTTGCCTCTGGATTTTCTTCTAAATAGGTCTTAAGCTTTTCATCTGCATTCATACACATTGACCTAAATTTATACATTCTAAATTGTTTTCCATTTTTTCCAATTCTTAAATGTTCATAAAACATTGGTCCATCATTTTCTTTTTTTACTATTCTTAAAATCCATACAACTATACTAATTGGAATTAATAGTATTATTCCTACTAATCCTGCGATTATATCTATTGTCCTTTTTATAAATCTATTGATTATATTTCGTTTTTTTATTTTGATTTTTAGTGGCTCTAACTCTTCATCTTCATCAAGAATTACTGCTTCATTTTCTGTAATCACTATATCTCCCCCCCTTATAGTTTTATTTTATCCCTGTCTTTTTTATAATTTCATTGCTTATACCTTTCACAGTTTGCGAAGGTATATAATTTTGTTGATTAAATAGCTCTTCATGTAATTTGGTTACCATTTGTTCTAATGTAACTGGCACACCATAATATACTCCCCCTATATTACTTCCTTTTGTTTCTTTAGGCCAACCTTCGCTTTCTGATATTTTCATAGAAATTAAAGTTGGTGCTAATCCTATTATGTCTGAACTACTAATATTGGTAGAAATTTTTGGAAGCATAATATTAGCTACATTAATTAGTTCTGTTACACTTAATGATTTCGCTTTGTTAAGCATTGCTTCTAATACATCTCTCATTCTTTCTGTTCTTTTGTAATCTCCTCCTGATGTATATCTAATTCTTGAATAAGCTAACGTTTGAACACCATCTAAGTTATAAGTTCCTGCAGTATTTATATGACTAGAGTTATGTCCTGTAACTTTATTGTTTTCATCTATATAACTATTAATATATTTTACTTCTTCACTAGTTATCTTCATTTTTATTCCACCGAGAGCATCTACTGCATCTACAACTGCATCAAAATTAACTGTGACAAATTCTTTTATATTAAGGTCCAAATTTGAATTTAATGTACTTAATGCAAGTTCAGCACCTCCATAAGAATATGCATGAGTTACTTTGTCTAGATTTCTTCCTGTTATTTTTAAATAAGTATCTCTATACACAGAAACAAGTTTTACTTCACTCGTTTTTTTATTGATTGACGCAATTATAATACAATCACTTCTGTTTCCTCTTCCATAATCATCTTTTCGTGAATCTAATCCAAATATTGCTATATTTCTGTAATCACTTAATTCATCTTTCACAGTTTCATCTATATTTATATTGCTTTCGTTTATTTGTTCTTCATTTGTTTTATCTAGCATGCTATAAATATATGTATATCCAGCAGCACATATTGCTGCAATTATTACAACTAAAATAATAAATATTATTAATATAATTTTTAAGGCTTTATGTTTTTTCTTTCCTCCAGCAACATTTTTTGACGTTTTTTTATTTTCAGCCATTCTTCTTCCACGGTTTTCCATTATTCTTTTCACCTCTCGATTTTTCTATTAAAAATTTTAACACTTTATACTTATTTTGTAAAGAATAAAATAAATAAAAGAGCATTAGTTTTTAACTGACGCTCTTTTTAGTTGCAACTTTATTTTTTTATTTTAATTATTGAGAGTATGTTTTATTCCTGGAGCAATAATTTTATTTTAACTGTTATAATAAAGTATGTAATAAGTTTGTGTGTTAGTGTATTTGTTCTGCGAATGGCCACTAAAGAGAGAATTGTAATGGCATACTACTAGATACGGTAAATGATGTTTCAGTGATGTGGGTGAAAAAGAGTATGAAGAGTAAGTACAGCATATATATTCTGCTCCATATAGCTATAATTGTTATGTGGAGTTTTTTTTATAAATTTAATTTGATTACAAATGATGCTGTAGAGATAAATGCATTATCTATGATATTGTTAGTTTGTTTTATTAGTGCATTATATGTATATATTATGACATCACAAAAAAAAACAGATATAGTGGATAGTATTGATTATACAGTTCCTATATTATTCTGTAGTTCCATGATACATAGAACAGGTATTATAATTTTTGAAATCGCATTTGTATTATTTTTATTGTATAAGGCAAGGAATTTATTAGCCAGGAAAAGATATAAGGAAGAAATAACTGTTCTTATTTCTTATTTTTTGGGATTGCTTTTTTACATTAATCGGTTTGTCCTTTTTTCTTCGTTTATGATAGTATTGGGCATGGCGGTAGATATTTTTGTTAAGTATAAATGGATAAATTTCAAATATGTACATATACTTCCGACTTCTGCAAAGAAGTCAAAATATATTTTAACCTTATGGATACCACTAGTAGTATATATATCTTATATTTTTGATTGGGATTCATTTTGCCTTAATATGATTTTCCAGGTTTTTATGCTATTGTTTGAAATATTAACTATGATACATATAGAGGATAGGCAAGAATTTTATAGAGAAATAAGTTCCTTTTTTTTCTTAACAAAGTATATAAATACTGAAAGAGAGAATTTTTCAAGAATACTTCACGATGATATTGTCCAGGATATCAGAGCATCTTACAATTTATTAGCATTAGAACAACCGGATATTGTGCTATCGAAAAAGGTTTTATTAAATCTGGTGGATACGTTGCATCATGTTTATTAAAAGATGGGGAATTCAT
>USTA01000168.1 GCA_900557475.1 uncultured Clostridium sp.
TATTTAGTATTCACTACATGGACTATTGCAGTAATATTGATAGTTCTTATAGTTGGTGGATACATTATTCATAGTATAAACTAGCCTCAAAAAAAAGCGTTGATACCTTCTTAGGTAACAACGCTTTTTATTTTTTATACTATTTTAATATCTCTTCTACTATTGCATCTTTATCTATTCCGAAATATTTCATTAGGGATTCTGCTTTTCCTGACCTTCCAAAGGTATCTTCAATTCCCATTCTAGTTACCTTTTTAGGATAGTTTTCTGCTAATACTTCACAAACTACACTTCCTAGGCCACCTATTATGCTATGGTCTTCTACTGTTATTATTCTTTCTGTTTCTTTTGCACATTTTATTATTAGGTCTTTATCTATTGGTTTTATTGTATGAATGTCTACAACTCTTATATCTATATCCTTTTCTTTTAGCTCTTTTTTTGCATCTAAGGCTTCTTTAACTGTAACTCCTGTCGCAAAAATAGTTGCTTTTGTACCGGTTCCAAACTGTATACCTTTTCCGATTTCGAATTTAGCGTTTTCTTCATATATTTCTGGAACAGCTATTCTCGCAAGTCTTAAATATACAGGGCCTTCATATTTTGCAATTTCCTTTACAGCCCAGTTTGTTTGTCTATCACTAGAAGTAGATATTACCATCATATTTGGAAGTCCTCTCATTAAATTTATATCTTCTACCATTTGATGTGTTGCACCATCTTCTCCAACAGTGATTCCACTATGTGTAGCACATATTTTTACATTAAGTTTTGGATACGCAATACTTGTTCTAATTTGGTCATAAACTCTTCCAGTAGCAAAAGCGGCAAATGTAGATGCATATGGAATCTTACCGCAAGTTGCAAGTCCAGCAGCAGTACCTATCATATCCGCTTCTGCAATTCCTAAATTAAAAAATCTATTTGGAAACTTATTTTTAAAATACTCTGTTTTGGTTGCATTATATAAATCCGCATCTAATACAACAATGTCTTGGTTTTCTTCTCCTAATTCTTCTAATGCTTTTCCAAAACTTTCTCTTATAGCTATTTTATCCATTTGCTCCTTCCTCCATTTCTCTTTCGATTTCATTTTCTCTTTCTGCTAATTCATCAATTGCTTTTTTATATTCTTCATCATTTGGAGCTTTACCATGCCAGCTAAGCTGATTTTCCATAAAAGATACTCCTTTACCTTTTACAGTTTTTGCAATAATCACAGTTGGCTTTCCTTTTGTCATTTCTGCTACCCCAAAAGCATTTATTATAGAAAAAATATCATTTCCATTAATAGTTATTGTATTAAAACCAAAACTTCTAAATTTTTGTTCTATATCTTCTGGATTTAGTCCTTTTATTTCTTTAGATTCATCTGTAAGCTGAAGTCCATTACAATCTACTATTGCACATAAATTGTCGAGCTTTAATTTAGTAGAAGTCATAGCCGCTTCCCAAATTTGTCCCTCTTCTAGTTCTCCATCTCCTAAAATAGCATACACTCTATATCCTAGTGAATCCATTTTAGATGCAAGTGCCATTCCATTTGCTATTGATAACCCTTGTCCTAAAGACCCTGTCGTCATATCTATTCCTTTTACTTTATTCATATCTGGATGACCTTGAAGATTGCTAGTTATATTCCTAAATGTTAATAGTTCATCTTTTGAAAAATATCCTCTTTCTGCAAGCACTGCATAAATTGCTGCTGATGCATGTCCTTTTGATAATACTAATCTATCTCTTAATCTATCATCTGGCATTTTTTCATTTATGTTCATCTCATTAAAGTATAATACTGTTAAAATATCTGCAATAGAAAGTGCACCTCCTGGGTGTCCCGATTTTCCATAATATACTTCTGTTATTATGTCCATTCTTACTCTATTAGCAATCTTTTTTAATGCTTCAACTTTTGTTATTTTCATTTTCTTTATATCGCAAAAATTATGCGAATCTCCTTTCTTTTATTCTAATTTCTTAATAAAAAGTCACAAATTTGGTCACCCAAGATTTCTTCTTTTCCTATATAATTATGATTTGCACCTTTTATATATCCAATATCTTTATTTTCATTTTTTATCTTTTCATTCATAAATTTTACTAAACTTTCTGCATCTAAAAGGATAAGTTCATTTACATTTCCCCACCTCATAAATAGTGGAACTTTAATATTATTTATCTTTTTAAATCCTGATCTTGCATCTCCGAATTTTGCAAAATCTATTTTTTTATTATCTTCTACATATTCTAATATTGTATTAGGCCTAATAGGAGGTGTAGTATCATCCAATATTACTAATTTATCTCCCTTACCTCTCTTTTTTAATAGTTCAAAATATGAAATTATTTTCTTATATTCTTTCCCTAAAACTACTTTTATTTGAGCAGGAACATCAACCATAGAAAGCAAAATCACCTTAGATATACTATCTAAAATTGTGGTTTCGTTATTATCTAAAAGTTCGTTATATGTGTAAACAACTTTTGTACATCCCATACTGTGACCTTCTAGAATAATGTCTGTAAACCCAATTTTTTGCATTTCTAAAATTGCACCTTTTATATCATAGTATGAATCATATATACTTTCTGCACCTGAGCCATAAAAGTGCATTCTTTCGTCTGATATTTTGTCATAGGTGTTTATTATATCATGTCCTCTATTATTAAATGCAAAATATGCAATTCCTCTTTCTGTACACTTTTTCGCTAAAATATCGTCTCTTCTTTTCAAGCATGAGCTTGTTATTCCATGTACTGAAATAACAACTTTAGTAGTCTCTTTTTCTGGCAAATGTAGTAATCCAATCAAATTCAAATTATCTACTGAATTAAAATAGATTTTTTCAATTTTCATAACTAAAAATCCTTTCTTATTTCTTGCATAAAAATTATATATCAACTATATTTATTTTTCAATAAAATGAAATTAAAGTTTTCTTAATTATTACATATTATTCGTAATTTAGACATATTCCTTGTTTTTTTACATATTTTATCGTTTTTTATTTTCCTAATTCCATTTTTCTGTTGATTTATTAAGCTTTTTCCTATATAATATATATTTACCATATTCTTTCGCTGCAGCCGGG
>USTA01000169.1 GCA_900557475.1 uncultured Clostridium sp.
CCCATGTAAACGTCCACTCACCAAAAATAATATGGTTTCTATAACCAAAAGAGCACTTGAAAGAATCATTGTTTCTTATCCCCAGCCATATTATTCTGATCGTTTGGTTCGCTTTTCTTTTTACTCATCTGTTTTCAATAGCTCCTCTTTATGGTACTATTTTCTACCGCGTTCATAGCAAGCCCACTGATCACTGCCATAGCCCAATAAACTTACAACATAATTAGTATCATAATTCCAATACATGTAATACCTATCCATTTACTCAGTTGACTAATTTCCCAAATTCTTTTGGCATGATATATTTTTTCTGCATTCATACAATCTTGCATCTTTAAATCAAGATATTCTAACTTATAAAAATAATTCATTCTACAATTTATCAATAAATAAAAAATTAAAAATATCATCCAAAGTTCTCCATAATAATTTTTATCTCCATATTCAGAGAACCATATCATATAGCAGAAAAATATTTCACCTCCATACCCTCCAACATAGTAATAAAATTTTTGGAGTATACTATCATCCTTATTTACAGAAAATCCTTTCAAAAATATTAACCCTGTTATGAAAAATATGACACCGCATATAAGCATATATACTTCACCTTTTCCCGGCTTCTTTTTCTTTCTGTTCACCCGTTTTCAAATGCTCATTTTTAAGATTCTTTTCAATTTCGGCAGTACTATCATTTACTAATACTGTACTTGCTACAGAAACTCCCACACTAATATATGGATTTTTTATCACTTTATAAGTTGCAACTCCTGCAGATAATGCAGAATATACCTTACTTGATAACGGAGTAATTATATTTATCTCCTGCGCCTTCCACCAATTTTCTCCGCTGTAATTCTTCCGCTCTTCCTGCCATGTCCGGTATATTCCCGGTGTTTTTAACGGTCTCAGTGCCAGTACTCTTGCTGTACTTACATTTCCTCCCATGTTCTCCGCAAGTGTTCCTTTATTAATGGTATAGTTTAGCATGGATATCCCTTTCATGCGTCTGTAGCTTTCCCGGTCTTTAATTTCACCGGGATATAGGGCATGTCCATTGGCTACGGTTCCATCTTGTTCTTCGTAGATATATTATTAGCTCTTCATCATTAATTACAAAATCCAAATTAAACTTAGTCCAAACACAGCAATAATACCAGACCATTTAATAATAAGACTTAGTTTCCATAATTTTTCAGCAGTAGATATTTTACTTCGATCAGAGTCATTTAACGATTTCAGATATTTCTTTTTATAAACATACTCGATTCTACATGAAATCAATGATAAAAAAATTAGCATTGATATCCATCGGGGTGTAACATATCCTATCCTCATATTATAATTTTCCCAAATTATATAACACAAAAAAGCACAGCCAATATATCCACCCACATAATAATAAATCCTCTGATAAAAATTTTCATTTTTATGGATTTTAAACTCTTTAACACTCAGAAAAGATACAATCATTATTAAAAAAAGTATAGAATAAGAAAACATTATTTTATCTCTTCTTTCTTTTCATCTTTTTTTTGCTCATCAGTTTTAAGGTTTTCTTTCTTAAGTTTTTGTATTAAACTATCATTCCATGATTTCGTTAAGGCTAATGTACCGACTCCCACTGCTGCACTAATGATTGGACTCTTAAACTATGCATATGCTAAGAGGGCATTTACACTTGCTACTCCAGCACGGGCAGGAATGTTAGCAATCCTACCACTATAAAACCGCAACAATAACTAAGGTAATAATACTAACCCCACACATTACACTACCAAAACGGCAAATTCTATATATTCTCTTTAACTTAACCACCTTAATGGTTTCATTTTTTTGTGTAGATTCTATATACTTTTCCTTATAATAAAACGTAATTCTCTGCAACATTAACAACTCTAATATCAAAATGCATATAAATATTTCCATATAGTAATAATGATTACCATACTGGACAAACCATAACATCCATATCCAAAAAGACAAACCTGCATACCCACCAATATAATAATATATTTTTTGTAAAACTGTATCATTGCCATGTACTTTAAAGCTTCTTATAAATTCTAAAACACTCAATATTAAAACTATTATGCCAATAATCATACTAAATATCCCTTTCTATTATTTCTCTACATCCTTATTTAACGTATTTTCTTTTATGGATTTAGTAGCCTTGTCAATCATTTCATCTTGAGTAATGGTCAAAGCAATTGCCACACCAGCACTTCTATATGGATTCTTGGTAGTTTTATAAGTTTCTGCCCCTAATCCGGTAAAGATTATTACCCTATAAGCTAAAAAATCTAATATTTATCCCCTGTGCCTCCCACCAGTCTTCTCCACTATAATTCTTCCGGTCTTCCTGCCATGTTCTATACATTCCCAGTGTTTTTAACGGTCCCAGTGCCAGTACTCTTGCCGTACTTACATTTCCTCCCATGTTCTCTGCCAGTGTAAAGGGATATTCTACAGCTGCTGTGGCCATATTCTCCGCAAGTATTCCTTTGTTAATGGTATAGTTTGGCACAGGTATCCCTTTCATACGCCTGTAGTTTTCCCGGTCTTTAATTTCATCGGGATGCCTCTTTCGTTTAATGGGGTTTTTGAGCCGTAAATGGTTTTGTTCAGTAATACCTTCTATATTGGATTTCATTAATTAACAGAAAATCCAAGAGATTACATACCACAACACATCTCGGTAATACCATATTATAAATAATTCAATAAGTGTATTTACTACACATAAAAAAACAATTTGCTTTTTGTTTATTCTTTCACTTTGCCTATTATTCATAGATGTAGGAAATAATATACAGAGATAATATTTAGCTATAACAAAAACATTCCAAATAATAAAAATCGTTCCTTCTACCTGTGCATCTGCGATATTAACTATTTTTACTCCATTTATAATTTCCAAAATATTAGTAAAATAAGCAAATACAAACACCAAACAAAAAACACTTGTAATCATTCCCATAAGGAGAAATAAGATATATTTCCATATACTATTTTTGATCTCCTTTTCATGCATACGCCCATCATCCCAGGCAAAGCATAGCATCGTTATAAAAAATAAAA
>USTA01000170.1 GCA_900557475.1 uncultured Clostridium sp.
CGGTGCTTTGCTGTCTATGACGGCTCCTTTGAGGCGGGATTTATATTAATTACCCAAAAAGCCAGATCATGACAAAAATGAAAATTAACATAGACAGCCCTATAATCATAATTTTTGTATCCTCTTTGTATTTCCAATCCTTATTGCCATATTTAATTCGATGATGCACTGTAATAATCATTGTTATAAAAAACACAGCAGACATAATAATTTGGGCAAAAAGAATATAGTCGTCATTAATTAATTTCCTATCTACCGCAACTATATAGACCATACTAATAATTATAAGGATCGATAATGGTATGTATATATATGTTGGTGTATGTGTAAGAAAAAACGTTCCTTATCAGATAAATTTTGTTTCAAAATAAATGTCTTAAAGATTCCAATAGATAATATCAGAAGTATCAAATCAAATGGAATGCTACCAATAAAATAATTCATATATTATCACTCCCTGTATTCTATTTTCTCAGTTACTTTCATTGAATCCTTTTCATTCTTCTCCCATTCTCGTTTTTTCTCCTCTACATATATTTGTGTTAATATACTTCCACTCATATATCCCCTTTAAATGCGTTGTATGGGGATTAAATCTTTTGTAGTTTTCCTATATCCCGTAAAGCGGTAATATCTCTTTGAAGTTGGATGCCGCTTTCTTTGTCCTGGCTGTGGTAGGTTCTCTTATCTTGCAGGCTTTCTATATTTAGGTTTCTTCCTGCTTTTATTTCTACTTTCTTTCCACCTGCTTTGCTTCCTTTAATGTCTATATCTTTCCCGCTTTCCATGGTCAGGGTGTCTTTAATATTATTAATCAATGAAATACATAACAGCTAAAATCACAATTATCAATACTATACTTATTATTCCGTTCTCCGTATCATTTTTAAATTTTCGATCTTTAGGCCCATACTTTATACGGTTGTATGCGACTATTATAAATTCGATTAACACTGCCATAATTACAATGATATTTGCTTCTTTAGTGTATTCACCGAAGAAGAAGCCTCTATTCACCCCAATAATATATAACATCGCAATAATATGAATACTTACAAGAGGGACATATAAAAACGGAGAAACATGAAGCACAAAATATTGCTCCTTTTCAGAACAAATAATTTTTTGGATAAAATATATCCTTATAAGAAGAATGCAAATAACAAGATAGACTAAATCATAAAATACACTATTTACCAAGTAACTCATTTTCCCCCTCCAGTCCCGGAAGTTTTCTCCTCATCAACCGAAAGTGATTGTTGCTGTTCCCATTTATCTTTTTCTATCTTCACCCATACACTTGCTCCTATAGATATAGTTCCACCAATCACAGCTCCACCTACAGGTCCCCCTAATGCACTTCCCCACCATGCCCCAATTATCCCCAGTGATATAGGCAACGTATCATATGCATCCGCGCTAAATGCATTGTAAGGGGATTTAAATCTTTCGTGGTTTTCCTGTATCCCGTATAGATAAAACGCACCTGCTACAAAAGGGCTGGCTTTCTTTACAAGGGTTTTCCCGATTGCCTCCGCTTCTTTTCGTGTCAGGTAGGGATATTTACTTTCCATCCAGTTCGCCGCGCTCCAGCTTGCTATTTCTTCTGCCGCTATTTCTTTGGATTTATCCAGGGCTGCTTTGTTTAGCACTTCTTTATATCTGTTACGCTTATTTTCACAAATGACATGGTTAGACAGATGTTCCATTCTTATCCTTATAATAATTCCCTTACGCTTTCTCTAATGTGGTAAAAGATAGATCAAGAAACCTAAAAACATGAAAAAAATACATCCAACAAGAACCTCTTTCGTTCTTCGTTCCCGCTTTTGAAGAGATCCTTGTATTTCTTTTAATGTTTCATGATCAACACTCTTAATAATGACAATTCTTCTTTCACGATCTAAAAGCCAAAACAGCCCCCCTAATGCCCCTATACTACTCGCACCTAATAAAAACCGAACTGCATTTTCTGGCGGGAAAAAAAAATATATAAATACAGAAAATGGAAGTATTAATGAATAAATAAATTTTATAATTATAATTCGAATAGTTGTAGAAAAAACTAAGCTTCCAAACTTTATCTTCTTAAAAATCCATATAAGCATCATTGCTAAATACACTAAAATTATTACTAAATCTGTCATGATATATCATTCCTCATCCAGATAACTTAATCAGGGGTCGAGTTTGGATACGGCATTGGTGGATGCGGTGATTCCGCTTGCTTTTATTTTGTATTCGGCTTTGTTGTCCATGTCTTCCCCTGTCAAAGTACCGGTGGTGATCCGGTTCTTTTCTTTTTCTGCTTTGCTTCTATGACAGCTCCTTTGAAAACACATAAATCATATAAATAAGTACATGAATATCGCCATAACAAAAAGTCCAATAAGTCCAAAAATCCCTCGTTTGGTTTCTTCGACATATTCCCAATCTTTGGAGCCGTATTTAATTCTATTATAAAATCCTATAATCACCATTATAATCCAAATAAAAGCAAGTGAATACAGTGCAAATCCTTTGTAAGTATTATCAATAATTTCTCTATCTATCAAAACAATATAAACCATATTCACAATTAATAATACAGAAAGGGGTATATAGATTATTGGCAATGTATGTCGTATAAAAAAAGATTCTTTTTCTGATAATCCTTTTTTTAGGATAAAAGTCTTAAATACTACTCCACATAAGATTAAAAGAATTATGTCATATATATAACTCCCTATAAAAAATCTCATTTCATCTTTTCTCCTTCCTATTTAGTGTCTATATTCTTGCCTGCCTCATCTTTCTCCCATCTACTTTTTTCATTTTCGACGTACCATGTAGCCGCTCCGGTAGCAAAGACAATTCCAATAATTAAACCTGAAATCCCCATTATGGTTCCACCAACTGCCTCTCCTAACATCCCTGCTGAAATAGGTAATGTATTATATATATCCGCACTAAATGCATTGTATTGGGATTTAAACCTTTCGAAATTTGGAGATTCCCCTATACTAACGAGTTCTTTTTTATAAGTGTAAAAACAATAAGATTAGTACAAGAAGTATAACTCC
>USTA01000171.1 GCA_900557475.1 uncultured Clostridium sp.
CGATATATATATATATATATATACAGCCTCAAGGCTTTCGCGTTTTTTTATCATGCAACTTCTCCTACTAATATTTTTTATATTATATCATAAGTTTCCAATTTTATTTTAATGCATTTCTATTTCAATTTTAAATTTACCCATTGTTAATGAGTATTTCTTCCCAAACTGTTACTTTATAAGTTGGTAATTGTATTCTAACAGAATCAAAACCTTTTTCAGTAGGTTCTTTCAAAATGTAAATCTATACACTATATATAAAGGTTATTGTTTCACTTCCTGTATAGGTTTGTACCTCCATATGGTGGTGATCCGAATGGACTTGTGCCTATATTTATTCTAGCAACAAGTCTGTTATGATGTTATATAGAAAATTTTACTTTCCCATTATATATGCAGTTTCTTCACTTTTGCCATCTCCTCCTATTATTTTAATATCTGATTTTATAGATATACAAGGACGAAAACCAGACTCTTGAGAAACCCCCGTAACATTACCTCTAGAATACACATTGCATAAACTATAATAATATAATTTTCCATTTGAATCCATACGACTCACATAAAACTCATAAAGAGATGAATTTGCATAAATCACATGGCGGGATGCTAACCAATATGCATTTTCTATTACTTTGATTCCAGCTAGTTCTAATTGTTCTAAATCTTTTTCATAATTCGTATCTTTATCTAAACTATTAATATAATTTGAATTTGCAAATTGTATTTTTACATAATTTGATGCACCATTATCTTTTTTCGTAAACATTCCATTTTCTACTGCCGGAATACTTCCTACACATCTTGCATCATATGCATAATCTCTATTAATATAACTTTCTGCCTCATTATTTAATGTTTCTATGGCATTATTATATGATTCTACTGCTTTTGCATAGTCAATATTTCCTAATGTTATTTTCTTTACATTTTTATCGGATATAATTTGCAACCCATACTGTGAACTTACAGGATATAGTACTCTACATGTAATTATTCCATTTGTTCCACTATCATATTTTATATAATCTCCTGATTCTAATGCTAATATAGATTTATTTATATCTATTTTTACTGTTAATGAACCCGATACTGCTTTGTAGTCTTCTGCTGTTATCTTATAATATGTTATATATTCTCCTACATCTGTATATGTTGGTTTTGTGCTACTATATGTTTTTCCATCACTTGAATATGTTATTGTTGCTCCATTTGTTTCAGTAGTTACTGTTATTCCATGTGCTCTTCCATCATACTCACCTTCATATTTTGTTGCAGTATAAGATATTGTCCCTAATATTTTTGCCACATGCGTTGCAGTTGCTGCTGTATGGCTTTCTGTTGCTGCACTTGTTACTGTTATATTTACTGTTTCCGGTATTGTTATTATTTTGGGAGTTACTGTTACTGTATTTCCACTTATTGTCGCTGCTGCGGCATTTATATTTGATGAATTTACTGTTAATGCTCCTCCACTTTCATTTTTACTTACTGCAAATGTTCCTGTTGCACCATATGTTGCACTTGTTGGTGTTAGCATCAAATTTCCATTTGCTCGATTTATTTTTACTGTTAATGCTCCTGATACTGTTTTATATCCCTCTTTACTTGCTTTGTAATATGTTGTATATTCTCCTACATCTGTATATGTTGGATTTATATTGCTATATATCTTCCCATCACTTGAATATGTTATTGTAACTCCTTCTGTTTCAGTTGTTACTGTTATTCCATGTGCTCTTCCATCATACACTCCTTCATATTTCTTTGTGGTTATTTGTATCTCACCATTTTCTACTGTTGCTATGTATGTTATCCTATTTTCTTCATATTTATCTATTTTTTCACTTGTTACAGTTATCCTTGCCTTTCCGCTTACTTCTCCTGCTTTTATAGTTACTGTATTTCCATTTATTGTTGCTGTTGCTATGTTTTCATTTGAGGATTTTACACTTAATTTTCCTCCACTCTCATTTTTTATTACTTCAAATGTTTTCGTTTCTTGATATCTATATTCTCCTGCATATTCTGATAATTCTAATCTGCCTGCAATCCCCTGGTAAATTATTTCTACATCCCCATTTTCTTTATCTGATAATAAAAATTTATATTTTTCTTCTACTACTATATATGCATTATTTGAATCTATCATACCTATATAATTTACTTTATATTCTTCTGATACTTCTTCTAATTTCTTCTTATATTTATCTAAATCTACACTATTTTCATCTATTAATATCGGTCCTTTTAATAATTCTAATTTTTCTGATATCCTCGCTATATTTTGCATCCTTTCTGCTTCTTGCGTTCTTCCTATAATACCATTTTCTCCAAAAGTTGCATTTATACTTATTCCCGCTAATATGATTAATACTATTATTGTTACTACTAGTGCTATTAGTGTTATTCCCCTTGTATTATTTATCTTCTTTTCTTGCATTTTTTTCTCCTTTTTTATTTTTATCATAGATAGACCTTTTAGATAGTTTTCTTATGTATAAATCTTTTCTCATTTCTTTTCTATTTTAAAATCATTTGCTTTTACATACTCTTCTACTATTCCAGTTATTCCTGCACATATTTGTATCGTTTCTCCAGCTTTTGTCTCTATCACATTTCCTGGAATTCTTCCTATTTCTTTTCCTTTTTCATCATACAAAACTATATCCATTAAAAATCCGTCTTTTGCTTCTCCTGTTTTATTTGTTACATCTGCTCTTAATTCTGTTACTCCTTCTTTTTCTATAAAACTTACATTTTCTATTGTAAATCCATCTATTTCCTTTTTCTCATGCAACTTACTTCCTATGTTTAATTTACTTCCATCATCTTGCATTTCTACAATTTTTTCATCATTTACACTCTCTCCTCTTGTTATAAAATATAGCATCCCTATTATAAATATAGCCACAACTATTATTATTAATATTAATATCATTCTATTTTTTACTTTTCTCATGATTTTTCTCTCCTTTTCTTTTTTTCAAGCCAAAAAGCCATGCATTTTAGATACGTCTAAAACACATAGCTTCTTTGCTATATTTA
>USTA01000172.1 GCA_900557475.1 uncultured Clostridium sp.
AAAACACATAGTTGTTATTGAAACAATAGTTTTTCCTTCCAATGGCATTCTCTCTAAGCAACCATATATAAAGTTTACAACATTATATTGCTTTATCATAACTCCTTTAGGCTTACCTGTTGAACCAGATGTATAAATAAGGTAAGCTAAATTTTTTGGACTTTGCTCTGTATTAAATTCAGAGTAAGGAAGGTAATTGGCTTCGTCATCAACTAAAAGATAATTAGTAGGTATTAAATCCTTTAAGTCATTTTCGGTTAGAATTAAATCTACTCCACTATTTTCAATAATATAACTAACTCTTTCTTCTGGATAGGTTGGGTCAATTGGTAAATATCCAGCACCAGATTTCAAAATTGCAAGCATAGAGATAATTAAGTTATTTGAACGATTCATCATAATGCCAATGACATCTTTTTTTCCAAAAGTACGAAGTTTATTAGCAAGCCTATTTACTTTTACTTCTAATTCTTTATATGTATATTGCTCGTTTTTACATACTAAAGCAATTTTATTTGGAGTAAGTTTAACTTGGTTTTCAAACATATCTATAACTCTAAAATCTCTAGGATAATCTAAAGTTGGATAAATATAAGGTATCTTAGATAACATTTGAATTTTAGATATTTGAATATCTGGATTTACTAAACAGCTATTTATGATATTAAAATAGCAGTCAAGTAATGTTTTCATAAACTTTTCACTATAAAGATTAGTACAATATTCTAATCTAAAGTTATAACCTGAACTTATAGGAGTGATCTCTAAAGAAAAATCAAATTTAGAAGTTTTATTTTCAGGAATAACATATTCTACCTCTTCACCATCAAATGAGAATGAAGGTCTACCACCACTTTCATAAGTAAAGAGTACATCAAATATAGGGCTTCTACTTGGATCTCTTATTACATTCAAAGTTTTTACTAAATCATCAAAAGGATAAGTTTGATGATTAAATGCATTTAAACAATTCTTCTTTACTGCTTCTAAAAATACACTAAATCTACTAGCAGAATGTATGTTTTGCTTTAAAGGTAGAGTATTTACAAACATTCCAATAACATTAGAAATCTCAGGAGAATTTCTTCCTATAACAGGGCTACCAACTGTAATATCATTTTGCATAGTATATTTATACAAAAGAATATAAAAACATGAAAGGAAGAACATATATGGTGTAATATTATATTTTTTGCATAATGTAGATATATCCGAAAGTTTATCTAAAGAAGCATAAACATTAGAACCCTCTTCAGATTTTATATTTGTTCTTTCAAACTCAGTAGGCATATTTAAAAGAGGGATACCAGCAGAAAATTGCTCTTTCCAATATAATTTATCATCTTCACTTATAGTTTCAGAAACAGCATAATCTATATAATCAAGTTCAGATTTTAAAATTTGATTACCATTATATAAATCACACAATTCTTTAGCAAAAATGCTAATAGAAGTTCCATCACAAATTATATGATGAATATCTAGTTTTAATAAATATGAATCGTCAAAATGGTCTAATTCAACATGAACAAGAGGGGCTTTAGAAAGGTCAAAAGGCCTAATAAAGTTTTCGTTATCATATTCATTAACTGTTAGATGAAAATCAATATTTTTAACTAGTTTTTGAACTACATCATTATTTTCTAATACAAAATATGTTTTAAATGCATCATGCATATTTAAAATTTGTGCTAAGCATTTCTCAAGCTTTGAAATGTCAGGCTTTGATCTAAATTTAACGCCAAAAGGAGTATTATATGCCAAACTTTCAGTCTCCATATTTACTGTATAAAATATTCTTCTTTGAGCAGAAGAAACTGGATATGAATCAGCTTCTTTATGCTTTTTTATAACTATCTTTTGGTAAGACGATGAATTTTTTTCTTCTAAAAGAGAAGAAAGCTCTTTAATAGAAGGCATGTTATAAATATCTTGAATATTTAACTTTATATTTAAAGTACTATATATTTCAGAAACTAGTCTTATAACTGAAAGAGAGTCCATACCCCAATCAAAAATATTAGCCGTAGCACTAATTTTATCTGTATCCAGAATGGGTTTTAAAATATTCTCTAATTTTTTTTCAAAGTCAGTTTCGCAAGGAACAAAATGTTCATGTATAATTTGTATTTCTGGTAAATTCTTTGTATCAATTTTTCCGTTTAATGTAATAGGAAAAATTGACAGTTGCATAATATGACTAGGAATCATATATTTGGGCAAAGACCTTGCAATAAAATCTTTAACATAATTTTCATCCAATTTAGAGTCTGCTTTAATATATGAACAAATACAGTCAATATTGTTTACTTTCTTTATAACAGATATAGCATTTGTAACTTCAGGAATTTGCATGATTTTAGATGTTATTTCATCAAGCTCGATACGTAAACCATGGAGCTTAATTTGATTATCTTGCCTTCCTAAGTAAATAAGTTCACCATCACTAGATAATATACCTAAGTCTCCGGTATGATAAGTTCCATTAAAATCAAATTTATTAACATATCCTTTTCCTACGCCATCTCCTTTTATTACTATTTCTCCGCAAACGCCAGAAGGAAGGATATTGCCGAATTTGTTCATAATATAGATTTCAGTATTTAAAAATGGTTTCCCTATTGTAATATTATCATCTTTAACTTTTTTATTAGAAGCACAAGCAGTGCATTCAGAAGGACCATAACCATTATATATTTTAGCAGAAGTATTTTCTCTTAGCCTCTTATATAAAGAAGGTTTAAAAACTTCTCCACCTAACTGAATTACTTTGACATCTTTTAAACAATCAGGTTCTTCTAATAAAAGACTAATTTTAGAAGGTGTACTTAAAATAAAATCAACATGGTTTTCCTTTATTAATTTGCTAGTAAAAGCAGGAATTTTTTGTTCTTCTTCATCTGCTAAAACAACAGTTTTTCCATCTAAAATAGAAACAAAATTTTCTACTATAAACATATCAAAGGCAACTGTACTAGTACTTAAAAAGTTTTTGCAATCATTAGTTTTTAATAGTTGTTTATAACTATTTAACAT
>USTA01000173.1 GCA_900557475.1 uncultured Clostridium sp.
CCCGTAGATTTTGAAGCTTCTTCTACTGTATAAGCTAATTTAGCATTTTGCATGTTTATCATCTCCTTTCTTGCTTGCATATTGCAATTATTGTTTTATAATATAATTTGCTTTTTAAAATTTGTCAATATCTTTAGCAAATTAATTTTAATAGTTGATATTGCATTATGCAAATATATATGATATTATTTTGTTATCTTAAAGAGAGGAGTTTATTCCTATGAGAGATAAACAATTATGTGCTGATATTGGAAAACGTATCAAGCAAAGACGTAAAGAATTAAATCTGAGTTTAGGATATATAGCTGACAAAATGGGCGTTAATATATCCACAGCTCAAAGATATGAAGCAGGACTTATTGATAATTCAAAAAAAATTGTTGTGGACAGTCTTGCTGAAATACTTCACACTACACCGGAATGGTTACGTGGAGAAACATCAGATTTGAACTCTGATGTAAAAGATTATATGGAACTGAAACTAATTGATTCATTCAATTCAGTTTTAAAATCTTTCTCTAATAATTTAACTGAAGACGCATCAATGTTTTCTAAAAACATGTTTTTATTATTATTAAATGAATTTGCAGAATTTAACAAATCTTTTGAATTTGCTCTTTCTAATTATTCTAATAATGATAATAGTGATATTGCTAAAACTATTGGGTTTAGTTCTTCAAATGAGTTTAATGAAGTTATGTTTTTAAGAGAGCTTAACAGTACAATAAATACTTTTACCGAGTTAAGCGATATTCTTAGAACTTATGCAAAAAATCCAACTGTTGCAAACAACAGACTTAACGCTCTTTTGAAGCAATAATATTTAAATAATTTTATGTAGGAGGTATTTCACATGGTTACAAAAAAATAAAAAGTTAATTACTTGAAGAAAAATGATATATTAACCTATTATCCTTTCCCAAGTACTTAACTTGGAAAGGAAATAATATGAATAATTTTGAATCACTACAAACAGGAAGTGTAAGAAAAAAAGGTTCTCAATGGTATTACCGATTTAGAATAAAAGATCAGGATGGAAATTGGAAAATGCATGAATTCAAGGGTGGTCAAACTAAAGCCGAAACAACTTTTATGCTAAAGCAGGCTCTTGAAGAATATCGTCAGGATGGTTCTACATTTTATGCGGGTTCCTTAACCGTAGGACAGCTTGCCGATATGTGGTACAATGCCGAAATTGAAAATAGTAATCTTACCACTAATGGCAAATACGGATATAAAAATGTAATCAATAATATTCACAATAATCTTTTTTCTCAAACCAAATTAAAGAATTTAACTATAGAAGATATTCAGGAATATGTTGACGGATTATATTTTGGCGTTTATGACAATGAAGGCAATCAGATTGCCAAACCTTATGCAAAAGCAACTATGAGGAAATTTTTTCTTGTTCTTAACAATATGTTTAAGTATGCGGTCTATCCAAAAAAACTGCTTAGAGAAAATTTAATGCAATATGTTAAAAAGAGAAAAGTTGCAAAAGATAATTCTCTTTTTGGTAACTCTAATGAAGCTAAAGTACAAACCATAACGCATCAGGAATTTTTAAAAATAATTAACTACTTATCTTCCGTAGAAGATTATTGTTATTTGGCATTACCAATTCAAATTGCTTACCATACAGGTATGAGAGCCGGAGAAGTATGTGGACTAACTTGGGATGATATTGATTTTGAAAATCAGGTTTTATATGTTAGACGTTCGATGTATTATGACAAGGATTTGAAAACTTGGGAGCTGAAAGTTCCTAAAAATGGCAAGCCACGAGCTATAGATTTTGGAGATAGTCTTGCCCATATTTTATTAATTGCAAAACACGAGCAACAACGAAACAAAAAAATCTATGGCGATTTGTATCAGAATCAGTTTTATCATACAACCGAAATAAGAGGTAAATCACATTGTCAGATTTATACGGACTATAACGAATCTTATATTAAGAATTCCACACGTTTTTGTCATGGAATTCATGTGGATGATATTGATTCCAACGTTTCACTATCTCCTTTAACTTTTGTATGTACAAAGCCTGATGGAGAATTACTTACAACTCAAACTCTCAAATGGTGTAACAAAGTAGTTCAGAAGAATTTGCCTGAAATCAGTCACTTTCATTTTCACTGTTTAAGACATACTTACGCTTCTACATTAGTATTAAATGGTGCTAACATTAAAGATGTACAGTCACTACTTGGACATTCAGATATAAAGATTACTCTGAATACTTATTCTCATGTTACTGAAAAATCCAGAAAGAAAGCTGTCAATATATTTGAGAATGCTATTTCTGATAAGATAGGATAGGATGAGATAAGATTTTTTACAAAATAATTTATGAATAGATATAAGAAAATATAATCGAAAATAACATTCTTCCCACAACTTGTGGGAAGATTTGTGGGAAAGATTTACATAACATCGATTTTTTCAAACCTTTTTCCTCCTAATTTAATCTAATTTTTATCGATGTTTTTTAATGTTGATGTTGTTGTTACATTAATTTTTTAATAATGATTTTAAAACTGAAATATGTAGATTGGTAGTTATTTTAAGATTGTATTTTTCAGGGGAAAACAAGTTACTTTTATGTTTCAGAGAAGTTTCTGGTTTTATAAGTGATTTTGCGGAATGTGCCTTTAAATAAGGCAGTGCACAGCTCGATTGCACTTCGCTTCATTTCGCTGATGCGGCATTCGCCGATTACCCACCACTTCAATGAGTCACATACAGCTCGATTACGCTTTGCTTCATCTCGCTGATGCGACATTCGTCGCATCAAATAAAAAAAGAATATGCTGTAGTGAAAGCAAGCTTTCCTTACAGCATATTCTTTTTTTATTTATATGTGACTCATTGTTTACGCACAAAGAAAAAGTACCACCCCAAGCAATTTAATGTCCGAAACGGTACCCGCAAGTGCGCCTCCAGGGGCTCGAACCCTGCACACCCTGAAAGCCCTAGGGCATTTTATATCAGTTTATT
>USTA01000174.1 GCA_900557475.1 uncultured Clostridium sp.
TAATTTTATGTATTACTACTTTTGTAATACTTTAGCACATTAAGACATATTATAAATATTTTTTATGCACTCTTTATCTCTAATCTTAATTTATCAGCAATCATTGCTATAAATTCTGAATTTGTTGGCTTTCCTTTGCTTGCAGATACAGTATATCCAAATATACTTTCTGTTGCAGCTTGGTCTCCTCTTCCCCAAGCAACTTCTATTGCGTGGCGAATTGCTCTTTGTACTCTTGATGGTGTAGTTCCATATTTAACTGCAATATCTGGATATAATTGTTTTGTAATTTGGTTTATCATATCAATATTTTTCACTGACATTATAATTGCTTCTCTTAAAAATTGATATCCTTTAATATGTGCTGGAACTCCTACTTCATGAATAATGTTTGTTACTGCCGCTTCTAAATTAGATTTATTTTCATCATCATTTTTATCACGGTTAATTACAATATATTGTGATTTTATTTCTCTTCCTACTGTACTTTGTCTTACGTTTTCAGCATCTCCACTTTTTATTTCTTTAATTCTTTGTGTAAGAACACTTATATCAAACGGCTTTACTATGTAGTAATCAGCACCTAGAGAAATAGCTTTTTGTGTTATAACATCTTGTCCTACTGCTGATACCATTATTACAGTTGGCCTTTTATCCATTCCCGTATTAGCTAATTTTTCAAGAACTCCTATACCATCTAAATGTGGCATTATTACATCTAATAATACAACATCTGGTTTAACTTCTAATATTTTATTATATGCTTCTTCTCCATCTCTGCATATTCCGACTATTTCTAATTCGTCGTCATTAATTAAGTAATTCTTTAGCGTTGCTCCAAAATCATAATTATCATCTGCTATTAAAACTGTTACTTTGCTACTCACCCTAAAATACCTCCTATTTTCTTATGTTAATTTTTACCACTTAATTATACTTTCTTTCTTCTGTTTTTGCAATACATTTTTGTTATTTTTTTACATATTTTTCCGAAAGCCTTGTATTTTAGAGATATTTTTCGTATTATATTTTTTGACAAATTTAGACAGATATTAGTTTATATTATTATATTTTCTTCACATATTTCTTCATTTATACATGTTTTAAGTTGTTCGTCAAATTTTTCTTTTTTTAGTTTAGTACTTCCTAATGTTAATATTATGTTTACATCATATTCCATTTTTATTATATTTATATCTAATTTTTTACATAAATATTGAATATTTTTTAGCTCTCCATATGATACTTCTACTTTGTATCTTATTCCATATTCTTTAGTTACAATCTTTGCACTTTCTATTGCTTTTTTTGTCACATCTGAGTATGCTCTAACTAATCCTCCTGTTCCAAGCAATATTCCTCCAAAATATCTTGTAACTACAACCAATACATTATTTAACTCTTTCCCTCTAAGAATTTCCAAAATAGGAAGACCTGCTGTTCCAGAAGGTTCCCCATCATCACTACATCTTTCTAATTTTTCTACAATATATGCAAAACAATTGTGTCTTGCATCTTTATAATAGTTTTTAGTTTCCTTTAACTTTTCTTCTGCTTCAGCTTTATTAGCTACTGGAAGAATTGTAGCAATAAATTTTGATTTCTTTTCTATTAATTCAGCTACACTTTTTTCTTCTATTGTTTTAAACATCACATTCCCAATCCAGCGGTGTATCCAGTAGAATAAGCTATTTGCAAATTAAATCCTCCTGTATATGCATCCACATCTATAATTTCCCCTGCAAAATATAATCCTTTTACTAATTTAGATTCCATAGTCTTAGGATTAATTTCTTTTATTGATACTCCTCCTGCTGTAACAATTGCTTCTTCTACTGGTCTAAAACCACTTATTTCTATTTCAAATCTTTTAAGTATATTAACTAACTTTTTTCGCTCTTCTTTTGTAACTTCATTTACTTTCTTTTCTAATCCCATTTTTGAAATTATTACAGGAATTAGTTTTTTTGGCAGTAGCTTTTCCAAACTATTTTTAAATTCTTTATTTTTTTCCTCATTAAAGTCTCTAATAATTCTTTCATCCAATTTTTCATCTGAAAGTGCAGGCTTTAAATCTATTACTAACTTTGTGTTTTCTATACCTTTTCTTACTAAATGTGCTGATGAACTTAATATTGTTGGTCCAGATACCCCAAAATGCGTAAATAACATCTCCCCAAAGTCTTCATATATATTTTTTCCATTCTTTATGAGCTTAACTCCTACATTTTTTAAACTTAAGCCCTGAAGTGCTTGGCAAACTTCTAATGATTCATTTTTTGATGTTAGCGCAACTAATGATGGCCTTATTTCTGTTATAGTATGTCCCATTTTTTTTGCAAGTATATACCCATCTCCATTAGAACCTGTCATAGGATAGCTTTTTCCTCCTGTTGCAAGTACAACTTTTTCGTCATTATAAACCTTCTTTTCTGTCCTTACCCCATGAACTTCTCCATCTTTTTTAAGTATTTCTATAACTCTTTCGTCAGTAATTATTTTTACATTATATTTTTTTAAGATTTTAAGAAAGGTTTTTAAAACGTCTTTCGCACTATCTGTAATTGGAAAAACTCTATTCCCTCTTTCTTCCTTTACTTCCAATCCTTCTTCTTTTAGCAGGTTTATTATATCTTCATTTGTAAAATTATTTAATGCACTGTATAAAAACTTTCCATTACCCGGAATATTTTTAATAAAGTCTTCTATTGGCAAACTACTTGTAATATTACATCTCCCTTTACCTGTTATACATAGTTTTTTGCCTAGTGAATTCATTTTTTCAAGAATTATAACCTTTTCTCCGTTTTTTACTTGCACTAATTGCGGCCAGTATTCCTGCTGGTCCCCCTCCAATTACGATCATTAATTAATTTCTCCTTTTTAGTAAGTCCATCTTAATTTCTTAATTTTTATCTTAAAGTTTTATTTTATATTTGATAATTCTTCTACTGCTCTCATCAATCCCCATTTACCATATTCATAAGTAAGTCCACCT
>USTA01000175.1 GCA_900557475.1 uncultured Clostridium sp.
CATTTCCGACAAAAATTCTAAATATCGAGACTGGTTTTATATAAATGATGATAACTCATATAAGTATTGGTATGGAGAATTTAAGGATATGCCTGTATTTAATCAAGAAAATACAGGATATAGAGAGTATGTAAGAAATGTTATAGAAAAGTTTGCTAAATACGTAGATGGCTTTAGACTAGATGTTGCGGAAGAACTGCAATATGAAACATTAAAGCTTATAAACGAATGTGCAAACAAAGAAAGAAAAGAGCTTATAGTTGGTGAGTGCTGGAACAAAGTTCCGTTAGAAAGACTGGGAGAGGCAATAGATGCTCCTACAAATTATCTATTTACAGATGCTATTTATCAATGGATACTATATGGAAGAAAAGATTATTTCGTAAATAAAGTATACGATGTAATAAATAATTATCCAAAAGAAACAGTTTGCTCTATGCTTAATTCTCTTGACACACATGATATTGCAAGAGCACTTACAATATTAAACGGAAAGTGGATGAGAAATGATAGAGAACCTTGGAAAATTGATGAGTATCCAAGCAAATGGCACAAAAGAACAAATGGACGAGTAATATTCTTAACAGATGTTTTTAGAAATGATGAATATTCTTCGGACAGATTAAGCAAAGAAGAGTACTGCTTAGCAAAGAAAAAATTGAAGCAGGCGAGTGTAATCCAATATACTTTGCCGGGAAATCCTTGTATATTCTATGGAACGGAAGTGGGATTACATGGATATAAAGATCCATTTAACAGAAAATGCTTTCCTTGGGGACATTTCGACCTCGATTTGCTAAGACATTATATAAGGCTTGGAAAATTTAGAAAACAAAAAATGGACCAGTTGCTAGATATGAATTTTAAGCATATTGAGGCAAGTGAAAATGTACTCATGTACGAAAGAAATGATATCCTTGTAGTAGTAAACAGAAGTGATAAATTAGAAAAAGTAAATATACCACAGGAATACAGTGAAATATTGAAGTCAAAAAGCAACATGAGTAAAAGCGAAATAGAACCTTATGGATGGTGCATTTTGACCAAGTAACACTAAAAAAAGAATGACGAGAGGCATTTGTTTCTCGTTATTCTTTTTTAGTGTTTCCATAATTTGATGCTTGACTAATAAAAAATGTAATGTTAGAATAATTGTGACGAAAAATGTCGAAAACGGAGGAAGAAATGGAACCAAAATTTAATATAAATTTAGCCGGAAAAATAGTAGCTATATTAGTTGTGTTAATCTTAATTTTTGGATTAATTTTTAGCATATTTTTTAGAAATAATGTAGAAGCGGCAGAATCATATAGATATACTTATAATAGTTCAAATTTTAATTCGAATACATATCCAGGATTTAAAGAAAAAATAGATGCCTTAAAAAAAGCTCATCCAAATTGGACATTTACAATTATGGAAACGGGGCTCGACTGGGAACAAGCAATTACTGCTGAATCAGCTGGACATTGGGGGTCACCACTTAACTTAATTCAAGGAAAATCAGATGCATGGATATGTTCGGTTTGTGGAAACAAGGCATATGACAATGGTTCTTGGTATCATGCATCAGAAATGGCAATTAGATATTATATGGATGCAAGAAACTGGCTAAATGATAATGAATATTTATTCCAGTTCTTACAGATAGATTATATGGAATCATCAAATGATCAGATATATAATGCTCTTGCAAATACCTTTTTACATAATAAAGACTATGCTTCTCAAATTAATGAAGCATGTAGAGAATCAAATGTAAACCCTTACTATGTTATAGCAAGACTAATTCAAGAGCAGGGTCCAGGAGGAGGCGCTACTTGGAAAATGACAGATTCTGATGGGACTGTATATTATAATTTATTTAATATAGGTGCCAGCGGAAATGGATATAATGAGATACTAGCAAATGCTTTAGCAACAGCAAAAGCAAGAGGATGGACAAGTGTCAAAGCAAGTATAAAAGGTGGAGTAAGTGTTCTTACAGATTATATAAAGAGAAAACAAAATACACAATATTTAAACAAATTTGATGTAGAACCATATAAAGGTACATATGCATATCAATATATGCAAAATATAGAGGCTCCAAAAAATGAAGCAAGTAAAATGTACTCTGCAATGAAAAATGCAAATTTATTAAATCAAAACTTAAACTTTATAATACCAGTATTTACAAATATGTCTGGTTCTGGTGCAGAAACGCCAGATGGTGTGGGTGAAATTTATCCAAAAAATATTAGGGTAAAAGAGGGACATAGTGATGTAATTCTAAGAAGTAGTGCCAGTACAAACTCTAGTATAGTCCACACTATAAAAGATTCGAGTGAAATTTTATTATCGGTGGAAAGATTTAATAACGGATGGCATAAGGTAGTACTAACAGATGGCAGATGGGGATATTTAAAATTTAACACAGCATATTTAGAAGAAGTACCAGATGTTACAAATTGTAGTGAACTAAAAATAATAAATTCAGACGGGGTGCCAATGTATGTGGGGCCAGGAACTTCACAAACACAAATTAAAACATTGTCATATGGGCAGCAAGTTACCAGAATAGATAATTCAGGTAGATATACATT
Source organism: uncultured Clostridium sp. (assembly GCA_900557475.1). Taxonomy (GTDB): domain Bacteria; phylum Bacillota; class Clostridia; order TANB77; family CAG-508; genus CAG-793. Next base: position 2,586 of record USTA01000175.1, read on the forward strand.
TGGAGGAACAACTTGGGATAGAATTGTTCTTGCAGATGGAAGACAGGGATTTGTAGAAAATAAATATTTAGTAAATGAGATATCAGGAAAGGTATTTACTGTTTCAGGTGACCAAGTAACATTAAGAAGCAGTCCAGGAATAAGTGATACAAATAAAATAAGATTACTAGCAAAGGGAGTACGAGTAATTAGAACAGGTGCTTATGCAGAAAATGGAGAAGATAAGCAAGTAGATGGATATTACTGGGATTATGTAACAACAGCAGATGGAGCAAAAGGTTATATTGCAAGAGATTATTTAATTGACAGTAATGGAAATGTTCCTGGAAAATTTAATGATAATTCTAAAAAAACAGAAATAAAAGATGGATATATATATGCTATCCCAATTACCAC
>USTA01000176.1 GCA_900557475.1 uncultured Clostridium sp.
CTGATAAGAAACTTTTAAATTATATAAAAAAACAGATAAAAACAATTGAAATAGACGCTCTTCCAATGAATCAGGAAAGTTTGTCAGAGTGCCTTCACAAAGGACATTGGTTTAATCCCTTTCCAAAATTCAGATATACAGAAAGGCCGGATACAGTGGCAGCTGAAATATTAGAAGGTCAAATTTGTATTTTGGTTGATAATTCACCTGCTGCAATGTTACTTCCTACTACAATTTTCGATGTAATAGAAGAGGCAGATGATTATTATTTTCCACCGATTACAGGAACATATTTAAGACTGGCACGTACTGTAATAACAATAATGTCATTATTTCTTACTCCGTTGTTTTTACTTTATACAAACAATATTGATATGGTGCCGGACTGGCTTTCTTTTACAAAGATAATGGATTATCAGAATGTACCTATATTTTGGCAACTTTTGATTTTGGAACTGGCAGTGGACGGCCTGAAATTAGCTGCCATTAATACTCCCAACACATTAAACACCCCATTAAGTTTGATTGCTGCAATAATTATTGGGGAGTTTGCTGTAAATACAGGTTGGTTTAACCAGCAAACAATGTTGTATATGGCGGTAGTAGCAATAGCCAATTTCACCCATGAAAATTATGAACTGGCATATTCAATAAAATTTTTAAGGTTGCTGATTTTAACACTGACACAATTATTTAATTTGTGGGGGCTTATTGCAGGTGGAATATTGTCATCATTGACAATTGTACTTAATAGAACAATTGCCAGAACCAGTTATATATATCCACTTTATCCTTTTGACTTTAAACAGTTTATGCATAGATTTTTCAGAGTTTCAATAAAAAACAAAAAGATTAATAAAAATATCAATAATAAATGAAAGTTAATAAACAAAAAATACTAATAACAGATTAAAAAAATAATATGTCATGTATTAATAAATAACAAATAATATAATAAATGATTTATTTTATCGATATTTCATTTTGTTTATTAATAGATAATCCTTTGGATAAATGTAATTTGTAGTCTTTTGTAATGAAAACAGCATAAACATTATCCAAGGAATCTATTAATTTCATTCCTTTTTTTTGACCTAGTACAAAAGTAGTAGTACTAAGTGCGTCACCTGTAGTTGAATCATCAGAAATAATTGTTACCGAAAGAAGATTATTTTCCACAGGATAACCTGTTTTGGGGTCTAATATATGGTGATAGATTTTACCGTTTTGCTTGAAGTAGCGTTCATAAATACCTGAAGTGACAATAGATTTATCTTTTACAGGAATAGTTGCAGAATAATCGTTAACATCATCAGCAAAAGGTTTTTGAATACCTATAACAAAAGAGTTACCCTTATTGTTTCCCATAGTTAAAATATTGCCACCAAGATTTATAATGGCATTTTTGATTCCGTTTTTTGATAGTATATTTTTAACTTTATCTGCTACATAGCCTTTGGCAATACCACCTAAATCTATACTTTCACAGTTTTTATTAATCTTTATCTGTTTGTCTTTAATTTTTATGTTTTTATAATTAACAAAGGACAATGTATCTCTAATTTTATTTTCTGCAGGAACAGTTTTTCTGTTTTTTATGTCCCATAAATCAGTAACAGGTGAAATTGTAATATCAAAAGCACCATTAGATATTTTTGAATAATACAGACTTTTCTTTATAATATTCAAAGTGTCATCATTTACGACAACATAAGATTTTGCATTATTTATTTTTGAAGTTTCACTATCTTTATCGTATTTATCAAATAAATTATCGTAGTAATCCATTTTCTTAAAGATATCATTTATAATATTTTGTTCAGTGTCAGTTTTATTTCCATAAATAGTAATGTTACAAACAGTATCAAAAGAGAAATGTGTATATGTTCTTGGAGATGTGTTTGTTTCATTCTTTGAACATCCAAATAGCAGTGTTATGGAAAAAATACATATAATTAAAAATAAATATTTTTTTGACATGATTTCACCTTTCTAATTTTGTATAAATTTATGATTATGGCTGACAGATCATAGTAAAAATACTAATGTACTTACAGAATAAAATAATAATATGAAACTAAAAAATGTACAAGTAAATAAATTATGTATTGGTGTATAATAATAGCCTTTTTACTTGCAAAAACAGTAAACTATGTTATTATATAGAAAGGGTAAACGTTTGTTCTGTCTGCCCGTAATTAAAATTTATAGGAGAAACTTATATGATTTCATATATAAAGGGCGTTATTGATACGGTGGAGCATGACAAAGTTATTATAGAAAACAATAATATGGGCTACAATGTATTGATGAGTCAAAGTGCTACAGAGGCTTTGGGACAGGGAGAAGAAATAAAGATTTATACATATTTACATGGAAAAGAGGATGCCATGCAGCTTTTTGGATTTCTGTCCAAAAATGAACTTGAGATGTTTAAAAAACTTATCTCTGTTAGTGGTGTTGGTCCAAAAGGCGGACTTGCAATATTATCAGCTCTTCCTGAAAATAATTTACAGATGGCAATTATTTCAGGAGATGCAAAGGCTATTTCAAAAGCCCAGGGAATTGGAGCAAAAACTGCTCAACGTATTATTATAGAGTTAAAAGACAAGATAGATTTGGAAGAAATGCTTGAAGTATCAAGTGAAGCTATTTCTTCTGACAACTCAATACAGTCAGATGCAATTGATGCACTTATTGCTCTTGGATATTCAAAAACAGAATCCTTCAATGCAGTAAAGAAAATATCAGTTGATGAGAATATGGATGTGGAAGATATATTAAAATTAGCTTTAAAAAATATAATATAAAATTTTTTACAGCAGAGTATTAAAAAATAATATAGTTTTTTTACAGCAGAGTATTAAAAAATATAAGAAGTTTAAAACAGAAAATAAAACAAGGAATGAAACATGAATAAAAGAATTATACAAACAGAAATGGCATCAGAAGATATTGTTGTTGAAAAA
>USTA01000177.1 GCA_900557475.1 uncultured Clostridium sp.
GATATGTAGAAATAAAAATGTTGCCATTGTCTTTTAGAGAATATATGTCTGCATTTGACGGAAGCGCAGATAAACAAGAGAAATTATTAGATTATTTAAAATATGGATCATTACCGCTAACAGTAGATTTATTTAAAACAGATTCAGACATTATAGAAAGTTATTTAGATGGAGTATTCTCAACTGTTATATACAAAGATGTAATGCAAAGAAATAATATAAATAATAAAATGCTACTAGAAAGTATTATCAAATATATTTTTGATAATATAGGTAGTCCAATAAGTACTAAAAAAATAAGTGATACTTTAACAAGTATGAATAGAGCTACAAGTAACCACACAGTAGAAAACTATATTTCAGCTTTAATAGATGCATTTATATTATATAAAGTTGATAGATTTGATGCAAAAGGGAAAAATGTACTTGCTAGTGGATATAAATATTATGTTGTTGATATGGGATTTAGAGCACATATGCTTGGAAAAAAAGCTGGACAAGATATGGGACACATATTGGAAAATATAGTTTATTTAGAACTGTTAAGGCGAGGATATAAAGTATATACAGGAAAAATGGATGATTTAGAAATAGATTTTGTTGCTGAAAATAGAAATGGGCTAGAATATTATCAAGTATCATTAACTACCAGAGAAGAGGAAACTTTAGAAAGAGAATTAAAACCATTACAAAAAACAGGGGATTTTTATCCTAAATATTTATTGACAATGGATAGAGATTTAGAAGCAGACTATAATGGAATAAGAAAAATAAATATAATCGATTGGTTATTAAATAACACTTAATATTTATTAAAATTTAATTTTAAAAGTAAAATAACTGTCTAAATTAGAATCAACCAGAAGGAATATCAATGGCAGTACCAATGAAAAATGGCGGAATGAGTAAAATAAAAGTTATGATGTATGTGATTTTATCTGGCATTGCAACAGGAATAGGAGCATTAATAGGAAGTATAGTAGGAAACATATCTACAAATATAATTGCAATTTGCTTAGCATTTGCAGCAGGAGCAATGCTTTATATAGTATCAGGAGAGTTAATTCCAGAATCAAATAGGCTATATCAAGGAAGGCTAACCTCAATAGGAAATATAATTGGGTTTTTGCTAGGCTTAGTTGCTATGTATATTTAGAAAAGTCAAGCAAAAGGCTGAAAACATATATTAAAAAGTCATATAAATTAAAAAAGGCATTGACTAAATGAAATATATAAAGTATAATTCCTTTGCGAACACAAGTTTAGAGAAAGGAGCATTATGTTAGGTAAAATCTAATATAAAAAGGAAACGAAATGGAGGAATTATTAGAAGAACTAAATCCAAGGCAGAGAGAAGCCGTTGAGAAAACAGAGGGACCATGCTTAGTTATAGCTGGTGCAGGTTCAGGAAAAACAAAAGTTTTAACATATAAAATTAGCTACTTGATGAAAGAAAAATATATAAAGCCATGGAATATCTTAGCTATAACATTTACAAATAAAGCAGCAAATGAAATGAAAGAAAGAGTAGAGGCATTAGTGGGAGATGCAATAAATGATATTTGGCTTGGAACATTTCACTCAATTTGTGTTAGAATTTTAAGAAGATATATAGATAGACTAGGATATGATCACTCATTTGCAATATTTGATACATCTGATCAAAAAACATTAGTAAAAAATTGTATGAAAGAATTAAATATAGACCCGAAATTATTTACGGAAAAGTCAATTTTAAATGAAATAAGCAATGCAAAAAATGAAATGTTAGAACCAGAAGAATTCGAAGTAAGAGCAAATGGAGATTATAGAAGAGAAATAACAGCAAAGGTTTATAAATTATATCAAAAAAAATTGAAAGAAAATAATGCAATAGATTTTGATGATATAATAAACTTTACAATAAAAATTTTAACAGACAATGGAGATATATTAGAATATTATTCGGAAAAATTTAAATACATATTAGTAGACGAGTATCAAGATACTAACAAATCTCAGTTCATGCTAGTAACTCTTTTAGCATCTAGAAGCGGAAATATTACGGTTGTAGGAGATAATGACCAATCAATATATAAATTTAGAGGAGCAGATATTACAAATATATTGAATTTCGAAAAGGATTTTCCAGGTTCATCAATTATAAAACTAGAACAAAATTATAGATGTAGTGGAAATATTTTAAAAGTAGCGAATGAGGCAATAAAACATAATGAAAACAAGTATGAGAAAAAGCTATGGACAGAAAATGAAGATGGTAGCCTTCCTTATGTATTTTGTGGAGAAGATGAATATGAAGAAGCAACATTTATTGTTCAAGAAATAAATAGATTAAAAAGAGAAGAATATTATAAATATTCAGACTATGTAATTTTATATAGAATGAACTCTCAATCAAGAGCAATAGAAGATGTTTTAAGAAGAGAAGATATTCCATATAAAATTTTAGGTGGGCTAAAATTCTATGAGAGAAAAGAAATAAAAGATACTATTGCATATTTAAGATTAATTGCAAATCCAGCTGACAATCTTTCTTTAGAAAGAATAATAAATGAACCTAAACGTGGCGTAGGAAAAACCAGCATAGAAAATATAGAAAAAATATCAGCAGAGCAAGGTATTTCAATGTATGAAGTAATAAAAGAAGCAGATAAATATATTCCTAGAATTTATGAAAATACCAGAAGCTTTATAAATGCAATTGAAGAACTACGAAATTTAGATGTGCCAGTATCAGAACTAATAAAACAAACATTAAATAAAACAGGATATACTCAAGCATTAAAAAATGAAAATACAGTAGAAGCAGAAACAAGAATAGAAAACTTAGAGGAATTTTTAACTGTTGCAATGGAATTTGAAAAAGAAGCAGCAGAAAATTCTCTAACCGAATTCTTGGAAAGTATATCTTTATCAAGTGATACAGACAATATAGAAGACACAGATAATATGGTAACACTTATGA
>USTA01000178.1 GCA_900557475.1 uncultured Clostridium sp.
TAAAGTAAAATGTATAAGAGAAATAGAAAGACAAACAACAATGAATGTTGTTAAAATTAAAGTTATTGCAAAAAAATTAACAATGCCAAATATTGAAGGTACTAAAGAATAGGAGGAAAAAATAATGTCGTTTATAATAGCAATAGATGGACCATCTGGTACAGGAAAAGGAACAATATCTAAAATAATAGCAGATAAATTTAAATTTCAATATTTAGATACAGGGGCTATGTACAGATGTGTTACTCTTAAAATTATAAGGGAAAAAGTAAATTTAGAAAATGAAGAGAAAATTAAAGAAATATTGAAAAATATAAAAATAGACTTAGATGGGGAAAAAGTATTTTTAGATGGAGAAGATGTTACAAGGACTATAAGAGAAGAAAAAGTAACTAATTTTGTATCAGAAGTATCAAAAAATGCTATTATAAGGGCTAATTTAGTGGAATTACAAAGAAGGATATCAGAAGGAAAAAATATAGTAGTAGATGGAAGGGATATTGGAACAGTAGTTTTTCCAAATGCTGAAATAAAAATATATTTAGATGCATCTAGTGAAGAAAGAGCAAAAAGAAGATATAAGCAAAACTTAGAGAAGGGAATAACAACTACATTAGAAGAAGTAAAAAAGAATATAGAAGAAAGAGATAAAGCAGACAAAGAAAGAAAAATAGGTGCATTAAAAAAAGCAGAAGATGCAACTTATATTGATACAACTAAGCTAAGCATTTTTGGCGCAAAAAGAAAAGTTATAAGTTTAATAAAGAAGAAGAAAAAACAGTTAGAAAGAATAGAAAAAGGATATAAAGAAGCACCAGAAAACTGGTCAAAGAAAACTCAAAGATGTATAGTAAAAAGTATACTAGCATTTTTATATAAACTAGTATATAGACCTAAAATTATAGGATTAGAAAATTTGCCAAAAGATGAGGGATATATAATTTGTGCAAATCATGTAAACTATTTAGATGCAGCTGGAATGGTAGTTCTTAATAAGTTTAAAGTAAGATTTATAGGAAAAGCAGACCTGCTAAGGTTTAGAATACTTTCGTGGCTCGCTAGAATATTTGATATAATACCAGTAAAAAGAAATGCGGGTGATATAGCATCAATAAAATTATGCCTAAAGGCACTTAAGAATAAAGAGGTGTTAGGAATTTTTCCTGAAGGAACAAGACATGGAATGGATAAAAATATAAAAGTAAAGAGTGGGGCAGTATATTTGGCAGCAAAAGCAAAAGTAAAAATTGTTCCAGTAGGAGTAAGCGGAAGTTTTAAACCATTTACAAGAGTTACGTTCAATTATGGTAAACCAATAGATATATTAGAATTAAAAACAGAAGATGAAAATTGGCAAGAAAATGCAACAGAAAAAGTAATGAATGATATTATTATGTTGACAAAACAAAAAGATTAGAGTATAATGTTAAAACAAAAAATATTATAAAAAAGGAATGTGAATTACATGAGTGAAGAAAATATTTCATTTGAAGAATTATTAAATAGTTCTATGAAAAATGAAAAGTTAGGAAAAACTGTAAAAGGTACAGTAATTAAAATAACAAAAAACGAAGAAATAATAGTAGATTTAAATTATAAAGCAGATGGAATAATACCTAAAGTAGAGTTCTCTTTTGATGAAGGGGAGCTTCCATCAAAAAATATTAAAGTAGGAGATACTTTAGAAGCTGATGTACTAAAAATGAATGATGGACAAGGTAATGTATTATTATCTTGTAAAAGAAGAAGAAGAAATGATATAAAAAAAGAATTTGAAGAAAAAGTAGAAAATAAAGAGATATTCGAAGAAAAAATAGCAGAAAAAAATGATAAAGGCGTAATTGTAAATTATAAAGGAATAAGAATTTTTATACCATTATCTTTAGCAGCTGGTGAAACAGAAAACACTATAAGATTTAGAGTAATAGAGTATTTACCAAAAGAACATAGAATAATTGGCTCAGCTAAAATCTTAATAGATGAAGAAAAAGCTATAAAAGAAGAAGAATTTTGGGCTAATGCTAAAGAAGGAAATACATATAAAGGTGTTGTTGCAAGTGTTTGTTCATATGGAGCATTCATAGATATTGGAGGAGTTCAAGGTCTTTTACATATTTCAGAAATGTCTTGGGATAGAGCTGCAAAAGCAGAAGAAATATTAAAACAAGGTCAAGAAGTAAATGTAACAATAAAGACTTTAGATAAAGAAAATAAAAGAATGCAACTTTCATATAATGAAAAAGGTGAAGATCCTTGGAATAATCTAGAATATAATATTGGAGATGTTGTCAGAGTAAAAATTAAAAATATGAAACCATTTGGAGCCTTTGGAGAATTAGAAAAAGGTGTAGAAGGGCTTATACATATTTCTCAAATTTGTGAAGATAGAATAGCTAAACCAGAAGAAAAACTAGAACTTGGCGAAGAAGTAAATGCAAAAATAATAGATATCGATTTAGATGCTAAGAAAATAGAATTATCAATAAAAGAGCTAGAAGGAACTAGTGAAGAATATTCTAGTAAAGAATAAGTTTAAATAAAAATGTGGACTTAAAGAACAATAGTGGGCTGATAAATATTTTTAAAATTCAGCCCACGTATAATTGTTCGTGTGAAATAATAGTCCGCTTTTGTCATGATTTAATAGTGAAAGGAATTAAAAAAATGAATAACGATAAAATAAGAAATATAGCAATAATCGCACACGTTGACCATGGAAAAACTACATTAGTTGACGCACTTTTAAGACAAAGTCATGTATTTAGAGAAAACGAGCAAGTAGCAGAAAGAGTTATGGACTCAAATGATATAGAAAAAGAAAGAGGAATAACAATTCTTTCTAAAAATACATCAGTAATGTATAATGATGTAAAAATTAATATAGTAGATACTCCTGGACATGCTGATTTTGAAGGCGAAGTTGAAAGAGTTTTAAAAACTGTTGATGGAGTACT
>USTA01000179.1 GCA_900557475.1 uncultured Clostridium sp.
TAAGACCAATAATACCAGTTATGGTTAGCATATATATTTTTATAAAAGCAAATAAAAAAAATAAATGTATTTTAGGAGCAACTGCTGGAATTTATGCTTTATATGCTTTTTTGCATTTATTTGTAGCTAGAGACTTTTTTACAGGATGCTCATATGGAGGATTTACTAAAGAACTTCAGTACATAATAAATTTTACATTTTTGATAGTAAATTTAATTAATTTTTATTATGCATTTATAAAAAATAAGTGGAGAAAAGACGAAAATGTAACTAATGAACAAACAAATAATTTAAAATTAACAAACAATATAAAAGTGGCCATACTTATAATGTGTTTAATTTATATGGCATCTATATATTTAGCAATACTAACAAAAACATCTTCTTATACATATAAAGGAGAACAAATTGGATATAAGGGCTGGATTGAATCTGGAAATAGTCTAAGTGCTATTCTATGTTTATCAATATTTGTAATTCTAGACCTTATAAAAGATAAAAAATATAGAATCTGGGCAGTAATAGCTATAATTAGTACAGGTATTTTCCTAGTAGCATTAATAGGAACTAGAACAGGGCTTATTGGATTTTTCTTAGGACTCGCAATATTTATTACTTTGGAAGTATTTTTTAGTAAAAATAAAGTTGCAATAATTGGATTTGTAATTATTGCAGTTGGAGTCATTGGAATTGGATTAGTTGGTTCTAATACATTAATAAGAAGAAAACAAATGAATGAAGCAATGTATACAATTATTGATGAAAAAACTGGTGAAGTAGGACATATGACAGGTGATATGTTAAGAATAAAAAATAAAATCATAGATGGAACTTTAGAAGAAGGATATATGTCAGATGCCCAAAAACAAGCAGTACTAGACTTAAATGAGTATGCAGAGAATGTTAATTTACCAGGAAATGAAACTAGAGTGCAGCAACTTATGTATAATATTTTCTTGGTAAAAAATCAAAAAAGTATGCTTGGTATTATTTTCGGAAATGGATATGAAACAAACTTTAGGGAAATGGTAATGGAAAATGAACTAGCAAGCTTAATACTTAACTTTGGTATAATAGGGTTTGTTTTATATGCAGGGCCATTTGTATTAATACTTATAAAGTCGATTATAGTAATTTTAAAGAAACTAAAGAATAAAGAAAAGATTAAAACAGGTTTTCTGATGAATGTAGCAGCTCTAGGCCTAGCATTTGTATTATCATATTTAACAGGATATATTTTCTTTAATTCATCAGTGATGATAATATTAGCTGGTATTTCAGTAGAAATATTAAGAGTAATAAGTGAGGAAAAAGAAAAGAAAATACTATGAAATAGTGGAAGGATTATTAAATGAAAAAAATAATATTTGGTATTACAAGTTTAACCGTAGGAGGAGCAGAAAGAGTATTGGTCGACCTAGTAAATAGACTTCAAGACGATTATGAAATTACAGTATTTACATTGTATGATAAAGGCTTATTACAAAAAGACTTAGGTAAGAAGGTAAGAAAGCTTTCTCTATATAGAAAAGAATATAGTGAAATGAATTTTACAGATAAACTTAAAGCTTCATTAAAATTAATATTTTATAAAAAGAAAATTCATGATGCAATACTTAAAAGAGGATATGACTATGAAGTGGCTTTTTTAGAAGGACCAATTACAAGGTTATTTTCTGCAAAATCATCTACAAAGAAAATTGCATGGGTGCATAATGACATTTCAAAAGTTTATGGTAATGGAATAAAAGCTAAGATAAAAAAGATGGTCGATGGAAAGGCATATCAAAAATATGACAAGATAGTATTTGTAAGTGACGAAAACAAACAAGATTTTAATTTAGAATATGAATGGGCTGAAGAAGAAAAAGAAGAGATTATAAGAAATTATATAGATAGTAGTAAAGTTTTAAAGAAGGCAGAAGAAAAAGTAAATTTACCATATGTAGAAAATGACATAAACTTTTTAATTGTTTGTAGATTGGTAGAACAAAAAGCTTTAGATAGATTTATTAAAGTTCAAAAAGAATTAGAAAATAGAGGAATTCATATAAAAGTATATATAATTGGAGAAGGAAATTTAAGACTAAATTTGCAAAAAGAGATAGATTCTTTAGGCTTAACCGAAGATACAGTGCTTTTAGGAGGAAAAGAAAATCCATATCCATATATAAAGAATTGTGACTATTTTTGCCTTCCATCTTATTATGAAGGTTACGGAATGGTACTAGAAGAAGCTAAAATTTTGAATAAACCAATAATACTTACAGATACTGCCGCTCGAGAGTGCGCTAAAGGATATAATAAAGCTATTGTAGTAGAAAATACATTTGAGGGCTTAGTAAATGGAATTGAAAAAGAACTAAAAAATAATAATATGAAATTATTGGGAACAACTGAAGAAAATTTAGATTATGAAGAAATAGAACTAAACATTGTAAGAAAAGTAAAAAAACTATTCGAATATAATGATTAAACAAATGAAAGGAACTTATAAGTAAAATATGAAGATATCAGTACTTACGCCCACATATAACAGAGGGGAAGATTTAAATAGATTATATACAAGTTTAATTGTTAATAATAATTCAAATGTAGAAATAGAGTGGCTAATTATGGACGATGGCTCTAACGATAGAACAAGAACGATTGTAACAAACTTTATAAAACAAAATATTATAAAGATAAAATATTTCTCACAAGAAAATCAAGGAAAAATGGCAGCTATAAATAATTTGATAAAATATGCTACTGGTGATTTAATTGTAGACTGCGATTCGGACGACTATTTTGCAGTTGGAGCATTTGACACAATAGAAAAATATGCTTATCTATTAAAAGAAAATAAAGATGAAGTTTATGCATTAGTATTTTTAAAGAATGACTCAAATGGGAAAACATCGGGAAATAAATTTCCAGTAGATGAGTATAGAAGTGA
>USTA01000180.1 GCA_900557475.1 uncultured Clostridium sp.
AGGAGAAGATCAACTACCTTTGATAGAACAGTGTAGAGAAATTGTAAGAAAATTTAATTCAATTTACGGAGAAACTTTAAAAGAACCAGTAGCGGTTTTAGGAAATTTCCCAAGAATAAAAGGTCTAGATGGAAATGAAAAAATGGGAAAATCATTAGGAAATGCACTGTATTTATCGGATACGGAAGATGTGATAAAAGAAAAGGTTATGGCAGCGTTAACAGATCCAGCTAGAATAAAAAAAGATGATCCAGGGCATCCAGATATTTGTATGGTATATTATTATCATAAACTATTTGGTAATGAGGAAGAATGTAAGAATGTTTGTGAAGAATGTAAAGCTGGTAAAAGAGGATGTGTAGCTTGTAAAAAAGAGTTAATAAAAAATATAGACAATACTTTAAGGCCAATTAGAGAAAAAAGACATTATTATGAAGAAAGACCAAATGAAGTAAAAGACATTCTTATGGCAGGTACAGCACATGCAAGAGATATTGCAAAAGAAACAATGATAAAAGTAAAAAAATCAATGAAGCTAGACTATTAAAAGTAGTAGGAGGAAGATATGTTTACAGATTATGTAAAAATTCATGCACAAGCTGGAAAGGGTGGAAATGGTGCAATAGCTTTTAGAAGAGAAAAATATGTTGCAGCAGGAGGTCCAGATGGTGGAGATGGAGGAAAAGGCGGAGATGTTTATTTTAAAGTAGATAAAGATGCTAATACCTTAATTGAATTTAGATATACTAAAAAATTTAAAGCAGAAAATGGACAAAATGGAGAAGGTGGACATAGGTATGGAAAAAGTGGAGAAGATTTATATATTCCTGTACCTATTGGAACAATAATAAAAGATGCTAAAACAGAAGAAGTATTAGCAGACTTGTCAGAATCCGAAGAAATTGCACTAATTTTAAAAGGGGGAAGAGGTGGAAAAGGAAATTCTCACTTTGCAACTTCGACAAGACAAGCACCTAGATTTGCTCAAGATGGAGAACCAGGAGAAGAAAAAGAACTTATACTGGAACTGAAACTACTTGCAGATGTAGGACTAATAGGGTTCCCAAATGTGGGAAAATCAACTTTTTTATCTGTTGTAACATCTGCAACACCTAAAATTGCAAATTATCATTTTACAACAATAGAACCAAATTTAGGAGTTGTAAAAACAGAATTTGGAGATAGTTTTGTAATTGCAGACATCCCAGGTATAATAGAAGGTGCAAGTGAAGGAACAGGTCTTGGAATACAGTTTTTAAGGCATATAGAAAGAACAAGAATTCTTTTACACTTTATAGACGTTTCAGGAATGGAAGGAAGAAATCCAGTAGATGACTACTATAAAATAAATGAAGAATTAAAGAAATATAGTGATAAACTTTCAAAAAGAACTCAAATAATAGTTGCAAATAAAATAGACTCAATGCAAGATGAAAAATTGTATTCGGAGCTTGAAAAAGTTGCAAATGAAAATAATCAGAAAATATTTAAAATTTCAGGAGTAACTGGTGAAGGTGTAAATAACCTTATGAAGTATGTATCTGATTTATTAAAAACTCTTCCAAAGGAAAACTTAGTAGAAGTAAAAGAACAAGAAAAAGTATATACATTAGAACAAGAAGTTCCATTTACAATAGAAAAAGAGAAAGGAACATTTATTGTAAAAGGAGAAAAAGTAGATTCAATTATGAGAAGAGTAAATATTGGAGACTACGAATCACTATTCTATCTTCACAAAAAGCTAGACGAAATTGGACTAAATAAGGCACTTAAAAAGCAAGGTATTCGTGAAGGAGATATTGTAAAAATTGGTGATTATGAAATGGAATGGGAAGACTAAGGTGTACATAACTTGCAAAAAAATTAAAACTGTGGTAAAATAAGGAGTGATAAATTTTTTATAGAAAAGGAGAACATTAATGAAAAGTATGAAAAGCACAGACGTGCAAAACATACGGACACAAAACCTAAAAACAGAACCAGTATTAACATCTTTAATTTTTGCAGCAGGACTAGGTATTACCATGTCGTTAACACAATTGCAATTTTTAGATGTGCAACCTGAAATTAAAGAAGTGCACATAGAAAAAGAAGTTGCACTAACAGAATCCAAAGCAGAGGTACTGGAAGCAAAGGATGGTAAAATTTTAGCCTTTGATGCTGCACAATATGAAGCCGCGGTAGAAGTACTCGAAACCATGAGGCTTCAAGAAGAAAAGAAACAGGAGGCAGAATATTTTGCTAAGGAGCGAATGGTTCCAAATTGGCAAGATGAGAGATTTCAGATGTTTCTTAAGGTAGTGTTCACAGAAGCAGGAATTTGTTCATTAGATGAACAAGAAGCTGTGGCACTGTCTATCTGGAATAGGGCAGAAAAAGATCCAAATAGCATAATAGAAGTTTTATGTGCGTCTGGACAATTTACCAGCGTAATAAATGGGACTCCATGTATCAATGGTGTACCTGTTAAGCTGGAAGAAATTCCAGACACTACCAAGGAGGCCGTTATAAATGTAATAAACGGCAAAAAAACATTGGTAGAAAGTCTTTTGGAAGAAGAGGCACTAAGACAGGGGCTAGACCCTAAGGTTTATGCAGAAGGAGGTCCAGTCTTTTTCTACGAACCCAGGCTAATAACCGAAAAAGCCGTAAGGGACCGTGCAAAAATTAAATGTAAGGTTCGGGTCGGATATCAGACCTTTTATAAAGTCTGGGATAGGTGATATCCTTTTTACTGGTCTCTATGGAGACCAGTTTTTCCCTAAAAAAGCATAACAGTGTGTAGCTTATGATACATTTAAGTGAATATGAAAAAGATATTACCACTCTATATTGTGGCAATATCCTTTTCCAGCTTCTTTAACGGTCGAATATAATGTTTATTCATATAAAGAAAAATTCCTGTGGCACAGCCTGCCG
>USTA01000181.1 GCA_900557475.1 uncultured Clostridium sp.
TCAATAGCCATTTCAAATAATTTACAGTAATTTCACATTCATACACAAAATTGTATTTTTTTAAGTTCTTTGGCTTTTTGTATATCTCGGAATTTTTATACAAAATAAAAACAACCTCTTGAATTCTATTTACTCATTTCAGGTTGTTTCTTACTTTTATTTTGTAGCCTTTACCTCTTTGCTCTCTTCTTTTGGATAAACGCTTATTTTCTTTTTATCTCTTCCTAGTCTTTCTACTTTCATAATACCAGTAACTTTTGCATAAAGAGTATCATCACTTCCAATTCCAACATTTGTTCCTGGATGTAATTTTGTTCCTCTTTGTCTACATAGTATATTTCCAGCTAATACTAATTGTCCATCAGCTCTTTTTATGCCAAGTCTTTTTGACTCACTATCTCTTCCGTTATCGGTACTACCTTGACCTTTATGATGTGCCATTTCTTTTTCACCTTCCTTTACGTAAAATTTATTGCTAAACTTAAATTATTCAGCTACTTTGATTGATTTTATTTCAACCTTAGTATATGGTTGTCTGTGTCCTTGAGTTCTTCTGTAATTTTTCTTTGCCTTGTACTTGTAAACTAATATTTTCTTACCTTTTCCATGAGCAACTACAGTTCCTTCAACTTTACAACCTTTTACATAAGGAGCTCCTACTTTTACATCTTTTCCATCAGATACTAATACTACATTGTTGAAAGAAACTTTTTTTCCTTCTTCTGTATCTAATTTTTCAAAGAATACTACATCTCCTTCTGATACTTTGTATTGTTTTCCACAACTTTCAATTATTGCGTACACCTCTTTGTGCACCTCCTCCGTTCTCATACTCGCTAAGCATAAATACAAGGTATCTAGCCAAATCTAGAATTTAGTTACCCGACTTAGGCGGTTTACAGATATATATTATATAATACTTATGTATAATTGTCAAGGAATTTTTCTTTTTTATGAATGTACAAATTTTACATATAAGTATATTAATAGTGCTATTTCTAATATTAGAATTGCAGGAAACCCATATTTAAAATATGCTTTTTTTGTTTTATGCCTAAAAATATACATTCCAGCTATTCCGCCAATTCCGCCTCCAAGTAATACTAATAAAAATAGTCCTTTTTCGCTTATTCTCCAGTCTCCAACTTTAGCCTCATGTTTATCCCAAGCCATTGCTAAAAATGCTAATATATTTATTACTAAAAAATATATTGCAATATTCTTTAGTGTAAATATTGCTTCTATAACTGCATTTGCCTCCATTTATTTTTCTCCTTTTCTTTTTATTTATATCTATACAATAAGATAATGTAGTCCCACTAATATTAATAAATGTACTGGATAAAAGGCATAAAATGAGTATTTTATATTTGGACCTTTTTTGCCATTATACATAAACATAAAAATAATGGGAATATACGTTCCTAATATTTCTGCTACCGGTATATACCATTTTACCAAATAAAAATGGTTCCAGTAAAGTACTATGCAAAGTATAAAATATATAATTGCAAATAATACATTATTTCTAAGTGGATTTAAAAATTCATTTTCCTTATTTATTTTCGCATTTCCGCTTAAAAAATACAAATATGCATAAAATCAGGCATATTCCCCAAGCACCATAATCTACGTTTAACACTTCTGCCAATATTATTATAGCAATATCTATTAATATAGCTAGCCACTTGTTTTTCATATTGTCTAATATTGCTATTGCACATATTCCCATTAATAAAGTAAAAAATATGTTTAAACTCATAAAGTTTCCTGTATATGCATATAGAAACAGGCTAAATGGAATTTGTGATATTAATCCAAAGATAAATAATCTTTTCATATAGTTACTTACTGATTTTGTTTTTCCATATCCAATTACAAGTTGGAAACAAAAAATTGGAAAAGCAATTCTTCCTATTATGTTAAGCCATGTAAGATGTCCTATTAGGGCATCAGATGCATGGTCGCAAAGCATAGTAACTATTGCTATTAATTTTAGTGAAAAACTTGTCATTTTCTTGTTCTTTCTTTTATTTATTTTTTATTCTAAATATTTTACCTTATAATTCAATAGGAATTTTATTAAGTACTACTTCTTTTCCTACTAGATATTTAAATTCTTCATCTACATTGTTAAACTTAAATATTATTTTATAACTGCAAAGCATTTGAGAATTCTTTTTGAATTTTTTATTTACTTCATATGAGCCATATTTTCCATCACCTATTATAGGAAAACCAATATAAGCTAAATGGGCTCTTATTTGATGTGTTCTTCCTGTATGAAGTGTAACATCTAAAGTGCAGATATTGTTTTTTACATCTTTTTTTAATACTTTATATGATGTTTTTATTGGCATATATCCTTTTTTTCTATCATTTGAAATATATACAAGCGATTTTTTTCTGTCTTTAAATAAATAACTGTTTACTGTTTTTTCGTCTTTACTTGGTATTCCATATACATATGCAATATAATGTTTTTCTATTTCCCCTTCTTTAAATTTTTCTAATAAAAATTTAAGTGTTTCTAAGTTTTTTGCAAATATAACTAAACCCAATGTGTTCCTATCTATTCTATGACATGGCTTTATGAATTCGTATTCTTTTTCTAAAAGTTCTTCTACTGAATTTTTTCCTTCCACCTCAATTCCACATGGCTTATTTATTATTAAAATATTAGAATCTTCATATATTTTTTCAACTGCATAATTATTTTTTTCTAGCTCACTATCTTGTATATATAACTCTATAATATCTCCGCTTCCTAAAACAATGTTATCATTTATTCTTTTTCCATTGATTTTGATGTCTTTTTTTCTAAGAGCTTTATATATAGAATTTACTTTTAAATCCGGATATATTTTGTTTAAATATGTTATGAGTTTTTTTCCAGAATCCTTATCTTC
>USTA01000182.1 GCA_900557475.1 uncultured Clostridium sp.
TACAGCCTCAAGGCTTTCAGCAGTTTTTTTCATGCATTTTCTCCTCTTTTGTTTTTCTTTATTATACCATATTATTTTAGTTTATTTCATTTTCTATATTTAATAGTCTATTATACTTGCATACTCTATCTGTTCTACATGGTGCTCCTGTCTTTATTTGACCAGCATTTACTGCCACAGCCAAGTCAGCAATAAAAGTATCTTCCGTTTCACCTGAGCGATGCGAAATTACCGTTTTGTATCCATTTTTATTTGCTAATCTTATCGTATCTAATGTTTCTGTTATAGTTCCTATTTGATTTGGTTTTATTAATATAGCATTTGCAATATTTTCCTCTATTCCTCTTTTTAACCTTTCTTTATTTGTTACAAAAAGGTCATCCCCCACTAATTGTACATCCTTTCCTATTTCTTTTGTGAGTACATTCCAACTTTCCCAGTCTTCTTCTGCTAATCCATCTTCTACCGAAATTATTGGATATTTTTTAACTAAGTCTATTATATACTCTATCATTTCTTCTTTACTTAGCAGCTTATTAGTTTTCCAGAAATAATATCCGTCTTTTCCTATCTTTTTGGCTTCTTCATACATCTCTGTACTTGCAATATCTAGTGCTATTTTAAAATCTTCTTCTTCTTTATATCCCGCTTCTTTAACCGAATTAAGTATAACCTTTATTGCCTCTTCATCATCTTCTAAGTCTGGTGCAAATCCTCCTTCGTCACCCACTGCTGTAACTAAACCTTTACTTTTTAGTATTTCTTTTAATTTTTTATATACTTTTACGCTCATTTCCATTATTTCTTTAAAATTCTTACCACCTATTGGTACAATCATAAATTCTTGAATACTAAGTGTATTATTTGCATGTTTTCCTCCATTTAAAATGTTCATCATTGGCATTGGAATTACTTTTCCGTTAATTCCTCCTAAATATTTATATAAATTTTAAAATTAATAACTTTTTTTAATTTGCTACAACCACTAAAGAATGTCTTAATACTTTATCTCCTATCATATAGCCTTTTCTATATTCTTCTTTAATTTCTTTTTCGCCAAGTGATTTATCTTCTACCAGGCTTACTGCTTCGTGAATACTTGGATCAAATTTCTTACCAACTGCTTCTATTTCAGTTACTCCATTATTTTTTAGTACCTCTTTAAATTGAGTTAGTACCATTTGAACACCATTTTTGTATTGTTCATCTTTAGTTTCTACTTGAGAAGCTTTTTCTAAATTATCTACTACTGGTAAAAGTGCTGTTACAACATCTCCCATAACTGAACTATACAAATTTGTTCTTTCCTTATCACTTCTTTTTTTGAAATTTTCAAATTCTGCCATAAGCCTTTTTATTCTATCTTCTTTTTCTTCTAGTTCTTTATTTTGTATATCTATTTTTTCTTTTAGTTTCTCTTCTTCTGATTTTTCTACCTTTGCCTCAAGATTTTCTGCTTTTTTTAATTCTTCTTCCATTTAATCACCCTTTCTTTACTTAGTAATATATATTTCTAAGTCAGCTTTCCTTTGTTTAATTCTTTATTTATATATTTCATTACTGAAATCACTTTTGAATAGTCCATTCTAGTTGGTCCTATTATTCCTATTGTTCCTAAATCTTTACCCGCTACTTTGTTTTTAAATGTTACAATACTAAAATCTTTTAGTCCATTTATTTCATTTCCTATATAAACATTAAAATCTTCACTATTTTCTAACAAATCTAGTATAAATTCTTTTCTATCTAATAGGTTCATAAAATTTCTTGCGAATTCTGAACTTTCGAATTCTGGATTGTCAAAGGCTTTATTCGCACCATTTAAATATATTCTTGTTTCATCATTAATTACTTTACTAATTTGATCTACAATAGGCTTTATTACGTCAATTCTATAATTCATTTCACTCATTATATATTGTTCCATTGGCATATCTATTGAAGATAAAAGTTTTCCTTTTAATTTATTATTAAATATAATATTTAATGTATCTACCTGTTCTAAAGTAATATCTTTTTCAAATTTTATTATAGATTCTTTTATTGTTCCTGTTTCTGTTAAAATTACTGCCATTAGCATTCTTGAACCTAAAAGTACAAATTTAATTTCTTCAATCTTTTGTCTACTTGCATTTGGTCCAATTGCTACTGTTGTATAATGTGTTACTTCCGAAATTGTATTTGTTGCAATTTTTGTAAGCTCTTCCATCTGGCTAACTTTGTTTTCTAATTTAGAATTTATATATTTAATTTCATCTATATTCAAATTCTTGTCGTTTAATAGTTTATCCACATAAAAGCGGTATCCTTTATTTGATGGTACTCTTCCACTTGATGTATGTGTTTTTTCTAAATATCCTATTTTTTCTAACTCTGCCATATCATTTCTAACTGTTGCACTACTACAATCAAGTCCATATTTTTGGATTAAACTACTTGAACTTACTGGTTCTATTGTATCTATATATTCATTTACAATAGCCTGAAGAATTCGTTTTTTTCTATCATTTAGCTCCAAATCTTATCACCTCTTATTAGCACTCCTTAGTAATGTTTGCTAACAATATATATATTATATCCATTTTTAGCAAAAGTCAATAGAGATTGCTAATTATTTTTGTGAATTTTCTGTGTCTATATAATCTATTTCCATAATGTGTTTTCTGTGTTATGTAGCTGTGTAAAATCCATGTTTTGTATCCCTCTGTTTCCAGTTATCCACAGAGTTATCCACATTATCCACAGGCTGTTTTTTTGAATTATTTAGTCGAATTATGTCAGAAATGTGCCCTCTTTATTTTTAATGTCAATAGTAAATGTTAAATTTCTTAATATTTTTTTGTATATGTGTCAATGATGTGAAACAAATTCATATAAAAAATGTAGTATAT
>USTA01000183.1 GCA_900557475.1 uncultured Clostridium sp.
CCTAAAATCCAATCCACTTCATATACAATTTGTATTTTTTTATTCTCTAGACTAGTATTTTTTATAGATATTTGATTTATTTTTAAGCTATCTTTAATTGGTACAAACACTGTATTTTTCTGCTTTAAATTATTACATTCATGTTCATATACTGCATATCCAAATCCATAGGTAATATAATAATTATTAGTATCTGCCTTCTCTCCTAGAGATAGTTGCCATGTTTTTTTATTATTTTTATCTTCTACATATATTCTTTCAGATGCCTTATCTAAAAATGAATCATTTGAAAAGTCTGTGATCCTATTCAATCTGCAATTTTTATACCATGTATATCCACCTAAGCCTTCTGTAACTAGGCTTCCAAATTTTTCATTTGCCAATATATTACTCCATACAGTAGGAGTCCTTTTTTTATAATTTACCATAAATTTATATTCTGAGCCTTCATTTGTAAATCCTCCATAACCATTATAGAATAAAAGATTTTCTTTCTTTAGCCTATTTTCTTCTTCAAATCCTTCTTGTTCTTTTAAAACATTTCTTTCTTTTTTCGGAACTGCCTTCTTTTTTTCCTTTTCTTTCATTTTTTCTTTTACTTGAATAATTAATGAACCATATTTAGCATCCAGTATAAAATTAGCTCTTTCTTCTAAAAATCTTTTCTCTTCTCTTGGAATATTTATTAAAACTTTAAAATCTGCTGCTTCTAGTTCTTTTTCTGCTAAAATAATTATATCTATATCTATGTTTTTTGTTTTAAAATATTCATTTGCTTTTCTTACTTCATCTATAAGGTAGGTATCCCCTTTATCTTTTACTTTTACAAGCAAAATTGGCTTATCTCCTGATATTCCATATTTCCATATTCTTTCATTAGAAAGGTCTAACTCAAAATTATTAGGTTTGTTTTCTTTTTTAGGATATAATAAATTTTCTAATATATACTGATATACAAGTATATTCTCTCCTTTTAGCCTTAAAAATCTAATCTCTGCTTCTGCATTAGCTCTAGCTAAATCAAATATTCCATTTAATCTTTCAGACTTTACATATTCACTTAAATTACTTTCTGCTTCTTTTTTACTATCTCCGCAAGCAGTTACTAAATAGACTTTCCTATTTTGTTCTGGCATAATATTAATAACTCTACGCATAGCTACTATTGGATTTATTGTATATGCTAAACTTTTACCAAGCGGCGTTGAATTTAGTACACTATCTGGAATTCCAAAGTTTCCTCTAGACATAAAATTTTCTTTATCTATTTCAAATTCTAAATCTGAGCTCTCTCCAACTAAACTTGTTGCAACAAAAATTTTCTTTTTATTAGTATTCCTTAGCCTTCTTGTAAAAACTATTCCTCCATCTATTTTCTCAAATTCTAAAAACATTTTATTAAATGCTGGATGATAATAATATTCTTTAATCTTACTAAGCAGTACATCCATATAACTTGTTATTTCTAAAGTGACTTCCTCATTTCCTATGTTTTTAATTTCAAGTTCTCTTATTTCAATTGGTAAATTAGGAACAATAGTAATTTTTATTGAAATTATAAGTTTTCCGTCTTGAAATATATATTTACTTTCCGCAGGCGTAAATATACAATTTTTAGCGATTTCTAAGGTATCATATATCTCTTTTGACTTTACATTTTTTATATAAAAACGCATGTTGTCTGATATATCTTCATTTTCATATCTACTTATCGATTTTCCATCATCTTTACTTATTATTGTATATTTTTCATTTGCTAAAAAATTTATTCCTTCTCTTTTTTGGACATAATCTTCATAATCATTATATTTTATTTTGTCCACCTTCTTTCTTCCCTTTTTGGTTACTATCATATTATCTGGCATTCTTTCTTCTAGTAAAATATTTACACCTTGTATTTCTGGATTTTTCGTAAATCTCTTAATAAATATATTATCATTAAGTAGATTATCTATTGATGCCAATATTAGTCCTTGATGATGTGCCATAAATGTTTTTACTATTTCTTTTTGTGGTTTATAATCTATTGATTCAAAAAAACCATATTTACCACATCCCCCTATTTTTTCTATCTTTTCTAGATTTGATATTGCACTATTTGGATAATACATCATTGACATAGCTGAGGAATATGGACTTATTACTGCTGTTTCTTCTAATCCCCTTTTAAGCCCTAGCCATGGAATTCCAAATGTTTTATATTGATAATTTCCTTTTAAGTCTTTTGTATTATATGCTGCTTCTGAAATCCCCCATGGAATTCCTAATCCTTTGGCATATCGTTGCTGACAGATTATTGAAAATCTATTTGATTCATCTAAAAGTGTAGTAGGATATGATGGAATGTTTATACTTGGCATTAAATATTCAAATGCAGTTCCTCCCCAAGAAATTAGTCCTTTATACTCACCTACTTTTGTAAGACTTCTACTAAGATTATTCCAGTGCTTACTTGGTACATCTCTTTTTGCAATTGCAACAATGCTAGTTTGCCTTGCCTCTGTTGCTAAAAGGTCATAATATGAATCTGTTAATTTATTTTCTTCTATACTATATCCTATTGAAAATAGTCCTATTTTACTATTATATAATTTAGAAAAGTCAGTATTTATTATTAGTTTATCTACCCTATTGATTAATACTTCATTTGCTTCTTTCTCTATCAAAAATTGTTTTAAAGTATATAAATATCCTGCAAAATTTCCACTGTCCACAGAAGATATATATAACGGTTTTATTGGCTTTAATGAAACAATGTTATACCAATTATATAAATGTCCATTCCACTTTTCTAGCCCTTCTATTGCATCAATTGTTTTTTCTATTCTAGAAAAACTATCTTCTAGTGTCTCTAACCCCATATCATAT
>USTA01000184.1 GCA_900557475.1 uncultured Clostridium sp.
TCTTTTACCATATTTGTTAGTCCATCTGTGCACATAAGTAAAATATCATCTTTTACAAGTCCTTTTACCATCACATCAGGTTCTATTTCTTCCGTGCATCCAAGTGCTTTTATAAGCATATTCTTTTTTGGATGATTTATACTTTCTTCTTTTGTGATTTTCCCTTCATCTACAAGTTGCTGTACATAACTATGGTCTTTTGTAAGCTTTCTCATAAATTCTTTTCTAATTCTATATACTCTACTATCTCCAATATGCCCTATAAATAATTTATTCATATAAATTAAGCATATATCTAAAGTTGTTCCCATATTTTTTAGTTCTTCATTTTCTCTAGATTTTTCAAAAACAACCTTATTCGCATAATCCACACTATTTTTTATTAATTCTAGTAAAGTTTCTTTATTATCCATTTTCTTTTCGAAATTGCTTAAAATATAGTTTCTTGCTGCTGTTACTGCTAAGCTACTTGCAATTTCTCCACCGTTGTATCCTCCCATTCCATCTGCAACAATATACAATTGTATTTTATCATCGGGATTAGACGCAAAAAATGAATCTTCATTTATTTGCCTCATCTTTCCTATATTTGAAGCTGCAAAAGCCTTCATTTATTTTCCTCCTTCGCTTTTTTCAAATTCTTTCTTCTAAGTTGTCCACAAGCAGCATCTATATCTGAGCCTAATTCTCTTCTTATAGTTGCTGTTATTCCCTTACTATTTAAATAATCTCTAAATTTTATTACATTTTCATTTGAAGTTTTTATGTACTTTCCATTTTCTATTTTATTTATTGGAATTAAGTTTACATGGCATAACATTCCATGTAGTAAATTTATTAATTCATCTGCTGCCTTTTTATTGTCATTATTGTCTTTTGCAAGTGCATATTCAAATGAAATTCTTTTATTTGTTTTTTCTATGTAATATTTGCAGGCTTTTATTAACTCTTCTATATTATATGCATTATTTACAGGCATCATACTACTTCTTGTTTCATCATTTGCACTATGAAGTGAAATAGATAATGTACATTGCACATTTTCATCTGCAAATTCATATATTTTAGGTACTAAGCCACTTGTAGAAATACTAATATGCCTTGCTCCTATATTTAATCCCTTTTGGTTGTTTAAAATTTTTATAGCATTCATAACATTACTGTAATTATCAAATGGTTCTCCTATTCCCATAAATACAATATTTGAAATGCTTTCTTTTATATCCTGCTCTACTGCTATGATTTGCTCTACAATTTCTCCAGATGTTAAATTTCTTATAAATGGAATTCCCGTTGATGCGCAAAATTTACATCCCATTTTACATCCAATTTGTGAAGATACACAAACCGTTTTTCCATGATGGTATTGCATCAGTACTGTTTCAATAGCATTTCCGTCATTAAGACCAAATAAATACTTTTTTGTACCATCTATTGATTCTAGTTTTCTTTCTATACTAAAATTACAAATATCATAATTTTCATTTAGCTTTTCTCTTAAACTTTCAGATAGATTTGTCATCTCACTAAAGCTTTTTACCTTTTCTACAAATATCCATCTAAAAATTTGCTCTGCCCTAAATGGTTTTTCTCCTAATTTTATTATCTCTTGTTTCAATTCTTCTAAATTATAATCTTTAATATTTTTCATGTATTTCTCCTACTTATTTATATCACAAAGAAAGACATATTGCAATATGTCTTTCTTAATACTTTTTAAAAAGCTTAAATATAAAAGTAAATTATTTTATTCATCCTCTTCTTCTGTTACAGAAATATGTACGTCTTTTAATTGTTCATCTGTAACTTTGCTTGGTGCATTCATCATAACATCTCTTGCTTTTTTATTTTTTGGAAATGCAATAACGTCTCTAATATTATCTGAATTTGCCATAAGCATTACTAATCTATCTAGTCCTGGTGCCGCACCCGCATGTGGAGGTGTTCCATATTGGAATGCAGTATATAATGCTCCAAATCTTTTCTTTATATCATCTTCTTTGTATCCTGCAATCTCAAATGCTTTAATCATAATTTCAGGGTCATGATTTCTTACTGCACCTGATGCTGTTTCATATCCATTGCAAACCAAGTCAAATTGATATGCCACAATGTCCAATGGGTCTTTAGTGTTTAGAGCTTCTAATCCTCCCTGTGGCATTGAAAATGGATTATGATTAAAATCTATTTTTTCTTCCTCTTCATTATATTCATACATTGGAAAATCTACTATAAAGCAGAATTTATACACATTTTTCTCTATTAGGTCCAGTCTTTTTCCAAGTTCTATTCTTACTAATCCTGCTAATTTTTGAGCTGTTTTAAATTCATCTGCTATAAAGAAAATGCTATCTCCTGCTTTAGCACCAAGTTCTGTTTTTATTTCATCTGTAATAAATTTTGAAATTCCACCTGTTAAATTATTTTCTTCATCTACTTTAACCCAAGCTAGTCCCTTAGCACCCAGTTCTGTTACTGCAAATTCTGACATACTATCAAAGAACTTTCTTCCTTGCTCTGCTCCTTTAGGAACTACTATTGCCTTTATTGTTTTTTCTTTGAATGCATTAAATTCTGTATTTTTGAATAAATTTGTTGCATCTTGTATTATAAGTGGATTTCTTAAATCCGGTTTATCTATACCATATTTCTCCATCGCCTCTTTATAAGGTATTCTCACAAATGGCCCCTCGTCAACTTTCCAATTAGTATGTTCTTTAAATACTGCTGGAACTACTTCTTCTATTACCTTAAATACATCTTCTTGAGTTGCAAATGACATTTCAAAGTCTAGTTGATAAAATTCTCCTGGAGCTCTATCTGCTCTAGGGTCTTCATCTCTAAAGCATGGTGCAATTT
>USTA01000185.1 GCA_900557475.1 uncultured Clostridium sp.
CGTTCAACAGGACCATACTCATTAGTTACACAACAACCTCTAGGAGGTAAAGCGCAATTTGGTGGACAAAGATTTGGTGAGATGGAAGTTTGGGCACTAGAAGCATATGGTGCTGCATATACACTTCAAGAAATGATAACAACAAAATCAGATGATATTGTTGGTCGTGTAAAAACATATGAGGCAATAGTAAAAGGTGAGGATATTCCAAAACCAGGAGTACCAGAAGGATTTAAGGTATTAGTAAAAGAATTACAATCATTAGGATTAGACTTAAGACTATATACAGATAAAGATAAGGAAATAGAATTAAAAGAGGATATTGAGGACGGAATAGACTTTAATGTAGTAAACGATTCAAAACCTCAAGAAGAAACTGTACTTGATGAAAGCGAACTTTCAGATGGATATACAGAAACAGATGAAGACATGGAAGAGTCAGACAGCATATTCGATGAAGACTTAGTAGAAGATGAAGACGAAGTTTTACTTGGTGATGAAGATTATATGGAAGATTCATATGATGACGGTAATTACGAAGAATAATTAAATAGCCTATAAGAGCTTACATGGTATAGCCAAAAGAGTTGTTCAGCGGAGTAAATACCATGTAGGGGCTCTAAAAGCAAAAATAAATTATAGGAGGCAAAAATAGTGGATGAACTAGAATCTTTAAGCAAAATTAAAGTAGGATTAGCATCAGATGAAAAAATAAGAGAATGGTCAAAAGGTGAGGTAAAAAAGCCAGAGACTATAAATTATAGAACACTTAAACCAGAAAAGGATGGACTATTTTGTGAAAGAATATTTGGTCCAGTAAAAGACTGGGAGTGCCATTGTGGTAAGTATAAAAGAATTAGATACAAAGGCGTTGTTTGTGATAGATGTGGCGTAGAAGTTACTAAAGCAAAAGTAAGAAGAGAAAGAATGGGACATATAGAGCTTGCCGCACCAGTAGCACACATTTGGTATTTTAAAGGAATTCCAAACAGAATAGCACTTATGCTAGATATCTCACCAAGGTCAGTAGAAAAAATAGTATATTTTGCATCATATATAGTAACAGATAAAGGCACATCAGGTTTAGATGTAGGTCAAGTATTAAGTGAAAAAGAATACCATGATGCAGAAGAAAAATATGGAGTGGGATCATTTAAAGCAGAAATGGGAGCAGAAGCTTTAAGAAAACTACTAGAAAGAATAGATGTTGCAGCACTTGCAGAAGAGCTAAAAAAAGAATTAGTAAAAGCAAGTGAGCAAAAGAAAGCAAAAATAATAAAAAGATTAGACACAGTAGAATCATTTAGACAATCTGGAAATAAGCCAGAATGGATGGTAATGAATGTAATACCAGTAATCCCACCAGATTTAAGACCAATGGTACAATTAGATGGTGGTAGATTTGCAACATCAGACTTAAATGATTTATATAGAAGAGTTATAAATAGAAATAATAGATTAAAAAGACTATTAGAATTAGGAGCACCTGAAATCATTGTAAGAAATGAAAAAAGAATGTTACAAGAATCAGTAGATGCTTTAATAGATAACTCAAGACGTGGAAGGCCTGTAACAGGTGCTGGTGGAAGAGCATTAAAATCTTTATCAGACTTATTAAAAGGAAAACAGGGTAGATTCCGTCAAAACTTACTTGGAAAACGTGTTGACTATTCAGGACGTTCAGTTATAGTTGTAGGTCCAGAACTTAAAATATATCAATGTGGTGTGCCAAAAGAAATGGCAGTAGAATTATTCAAACCATTTGTTATGAAAGAATTAGTAGCAAGGTCATTAGCACACAATATAAAAAATGCAAAAAGAATGGTCGAAAGATTAGACCCAGCAGTTTGGGAAGTTCTAGAAGATGTAATAAAAGACCATCCAGTTATGCTAAACCGTGCACCTACTTTACATAGACTAGGTATACAAGCATTTGAACCAGTACTAGTAGAAGGTAGAGCTATAAAATTACACCCATTAGTTTGTACAGCATTTAATGCTGACTTCGATGGTGACCAAATGGCTATACATTTACCACTATCACCAGAAGCACAAGCAGAATCAAGATATTTAATGCTATCTACAAATAACCTTTTAAAACCAACAGATGGTGAACCAATAACAGAACCATCACAGGATATGATTTTGGGTGCATATTATTTAACAATGGATGTTGAAGCAGATGAAAATGATTCTTATGAAGAAGCAGTAAGAAAAGGAACTTTAGGTGCAGGAATGTACTTCTCATCAACAGATGAAGCAGAAATGGCATATGCAAACCATGAATTGGGTGTTCATGCTAAAGTTCATGTAAGAATGGCGGAATATGATGAGGAAGGAAACGAAATTGACCATGGAATGGTAGTAACAACTGTTGGAAGAATAATATATAATAAAGGAATTCCTCAAGATTTAGGATTTGTTGATAGAACTCAAAACAAATTTGAACCAGAAGTAAACTTTACAATAGCTAAAAAGCAATTAAAACAATTAATTGCAAAATGTATTGATGTACATGGTTTAGATAGAACAGCAGAACTACTAGACTATATTAAATCAACAGGGTATAGATATTGTACAACTGCTGGTATGACAGTTTCTATTGATGACGTAAAAGTGCCAGAAGAAAAAGCAGCAGACTTGGCAGAAGCTCAACAAGAAGTAGATAAAGTAACAAAACAATTTGCACGTGGTTTAATAACAGATAACGAAAGATATACAAATGTAATTAAAATTTGGGAAAAGGCGACAGATAAAGTAGCAGAAGCTATGCAAAATAATTTTGATGACCTAAACCCAATCTACATGATGTCTAAATCAGGAGCCCGTGGTAATGTA
>USTA01000186.1 GCA_900557475.1 uncultured Clostridium sp.
ATTTAAAATTTTTCTTGTAATATATACATCTGGAAAGTCTGCTTTTACATTAATTTTTATATATGGATATGTTTTATCATCTTTTAAAAGTACATTAAACTTAGGCATATTCTTTTTTATTAGATTGCATTCTAATACTAAAGCCTCTGCCTCATTATCACATACAATATATTCAAAATGGTCAATAAGTGCGACCATGTTTTGTATTCTTTGAGTTTTTTTATTTTTTCTAAAATATTGAGTTACTCTTCTTTTTAAAGAAATTGCCTTGCCTACATATATTATTTTATCTGTTTTATCATGCATAATATATACACCTGGCTTATTTGGTAACTTTTTTAGCTCTTCCTCTATATTAAACATTTCTTTTCCTTCCATAGAAATTATACAAAGTTTATTGTTTTATGTCAAGTATAAGAGTAATGTATTGTCCGTTTGCAAAAAAATAAATCTACTTTCTTTGTAGATTTATACTAATACCAATGCTTTACTTAGTGGATTTTCTGATGACCTTTCTAAAATTTTTTTATAATACTTTTCTCTATCTATTTCATTAATATATCCATCTTTTTCCACTATTAACCTTATTTTATGAAATGCTCTTTGTTTTTCATCTATATTTTCAAATGTATGAAATGAAATAAACTCTGTTATAGATACTTTCATTTTTTTTTCAAATAAAGTCTCTGCTGTTATTTCGTTTATTCCCACTCTATAATATTTATACATTTCATTTTGAGCTTTTCTTCTTTCTTCTTCACCTAATTTACTTAATTCCTGGAGTTTTTTTATTTCATTAGTTCCTCCATTTAAAAACTCTTTATAATATTCTTTTATTAATTTCATTCCATATTTTTCAAGTATTTCATCTTTTAATGTAAAAACTATAAATTGTCCGTTTTGAGGTATTTTTGCTGTATAAAAATCATTATTTTTATCACTAAAAAATTCCTTCCATACATCTCTATGTTTTAAGACATATGTTTCTGCACATAGTCTAACTACAACTTCTTTTGCAATTCCTAGTGTCATGTATTTGCTCATATGTTCCTCCATTCATTTACATATTTTATTATATCTCATATATTCTTTTTCGTCAATTTACTTTTCTTAAATATCTAGGCTACTACTTGCAACATTTTTCATTTTATTATATATTATATATCAGTTCACTTAGAAAATTATTATAGCGCCTGGACAGAAATTATCTGTTGACGAGGATGAAGTTTATCGAAAAATTCGGCGGATGCTTCATGGTATGCTACTACCAAATATATTATCAAAAATTATTAGCAATAATATAACAAATTAATATAACTAGCCTATGTGAACCAAATATATTTTATAGGAGGTCCATATATATGTGTGGAATTGTTGGATACATTGGTAAAAAAGAAGCTGTGCCAGTCCTTATAAAAGGTCTTACCTCTCTTGAATATAGGGGATATGATTCAGCTGGAATATGTGTACTTAATGAAAATCATCTTAATCTTTTAAAAGATAAGGGAAGAGTTAAAAATTTAGAAAATAGTCCTAATCTTAGTCAAATTACGGGAAATATTGGAATCGCTCATACAAGATGGGCAACACATGGTGTTCCTTCAAAGGAAAATTCTCACCCTCACTTAGATAATTCTAAAACTTTTGCTGTTGTTCATAATGGTATTATTGAAAATTATAGTATTCTAAGAGAATTTTTAGAAAATAAAGGGTTTAGCTTTTATTCTCAAACAGATACCGAGGTAATTCCTAACTTAATTTCATATTACTATGAAAAAGAGAATGATGTTTTAAAAGCTACTAGTCTTGCTTTAAAAGATTTACATGGAAGTTATGCAATTGAAGTTATCTCTCCTCTTCTTAAAGACAAAATTATTGTAGCTAGAAAAGATAGCCCTTTGGTTATTGGATGCGGCATACTAGAAAACTTTATTGCTTCTGATATTCCTGCTGTGCTTAATTACACAAATAAATTTTATTTTTTAGAGGACAATGAAATTGCTGAAGTATATGCAGACAAAGTTGACTTTTATAATTTAGATTTAGAGAATGTAACAAATGAACTTAAAGATATATCTTGGGACTTAGCAAGTAGTGAAAAGGGTAAGTTTGAAGATTATATGCTAAAAGAAATTTATGAACAGCCAAATACTGTTTTAGAAACAATCGGCTCTAGGTTAAAAGCAAACGAAAAATGTTATTTTGATAACATAGATATAGATTTATCTGAAATAAACAAAATTTATTTTATAGCATGTCGGAACTGCTATGCATGCTGGACTCTCTTCCCAGTATACATTTGAGCATTTTGTAAAAATACCTACTTTTGTTGATGTAGCATCTGAGTTTAGATATAAAAATCCTTTAATAGATAATCATACTCTTTGCATTTTTATCAGTCAATCTGGAGAAACAGCAGATACAATTGCCGCTTTAAAGTTAGCTAAAAAAGCTGGTTCTAAAACTATGGCTATTGTAAATGTTATAGGAAGCTCTATTACTAGACTTGCAGACTATACAATCTATACCCATGCTGGTCCTGAAGTTGCAGTTGCTTCAACTAAAGCATATACTTGTCAGGTTGTTTTACTAAATATACTAGCTATATATTTTGCTGAAAAACTCGGATATAATTGTAGTGAACTAGAAAGCTTTAAAAACGAAATTCTAGCATTACCTGCAAAAATAAAATCAATATTAGAGGATACTTCTAGTTTAAAATCTTTTGCTAAAAAAGTTTATAATCAAAAAGATATTTTCTTTATTGGCAGAAATACCGATTATGCAGTTGCTATGGAAGGCTCTTTGAAATTAAAAGAAATTTCATATATTCATTC
>USTA01000187.1 GCA_900557475.1 uncultured Clostridium sp.
CATATATGTAAAAATTTTTTTATTACTCCCTAATTCTAGTTCAGCTAGTGAACTTTCAGACATGAAAATTTTATATCCAATTCCTCCTACATCTGCAATTACATATTCATTTGTTTTTATCTCAATTTTTCCATTAATATATGCTAGCATGAAAATTTCCTCCTATTTGTCATTCCTTTTTATTGTACCATAAATTTAAAATTTTGTGCATATTTTTTTGAAAAAGTGGAAATTATATACATAGAATAAATTTTTAGGAGGTTTTTATGGGAATAGAAAAGCATATACAAATAACCGGTAGGTCTACAATTTCATGGAAAGACGCAATTGTAAAAACTTTAGAAGAAGTCGCACGGTAATTTAGATTATATTACTAGTTTAAAAATACTAGAACAACGTGCCAAAGTTACAGTAAATAAAATGACTGAATACTATGTAGACTTGGATATTTCTTTTATGGTTGACCAAGGGAAATAATTAATTATATATAATTTATTTTTATGTTTAAGGAGGTGTTTTTATGAGTTCTTCACTAGATACTCCTAAAGAATATAATGACTATGTAGAATCTAAAGCTCCTAAGTCTCCACTTTTAAAAGATTGCTTTAATGCTTTTTTAGTTGGTGGACTTATATGTTCTTTAGGACAAATAATTTTTGAATTTTGTAAGTTTAAAGGTTTAGACCAAGTAACTTCTAATACAATTGTTTCTATCACTTTAATAGGATTAGCCGCATTTTTAACTGCTATAAATATTTTTAATAAAATAGGAAAATTTGCAGGTGCAGGTTCTCTTGTTCCAATTACAGGTTTTGCAAATTCAATTGTATCACCTGCAATTGAATATAAATCTGAAGGTTATATTATGGGAGTTGGTGCAAAAATGTTTACAGTTGCAGGTCCTGTATTAGTTTTTGGAATATCTGCGTCTGTTATACTAGGAATCATTTATTGTTTCTTCGTATAAATATTTCTATAAATTAATGAAAGGAGTTTCGTATAAGTTAATATACGATAAATTAATAATGAAAAAAATCGGAAACCAAAGTATAAAATTTGATAACCCTCCAACTATTGCAGAAACAGCTTCAATAGTTGGTCCCAAAGAAGCTGCCGGTCCTCTTGCTAAATACTTTGATAAATGCCTAGAAGATGAATTCTGGGGTGAAAAGACTTGGGAAAAAGCTGAATCTAAGATTTTTAAAGAAACTATTAGTACAGTTCTTGCTAAATCTGGAATAGCTGCAAGTGACATTGATTATTCTTTTGCAGGAGATCTTCTTAATCAATGTATTTCTTCTACATTTGCTATGCGTGATTCCAATGTTCCATTTTTCGGTTTATTTGGTGCATGCTCAACATTTGTTGAAAGCTTGTGTATAGGTTCTGCATTTATGGATAGTATGGCTTTAAACAATGTTCTTTGTGGTACTTCTAGTCATTTTTGTAGTGCCGAAAAACAATTTAGATTTCCTCTAGAACTTGGAAACCAAAGAACTCCTACCAGTCAGTGGACTGTTACTGGTAGCGGAGCCGCTATTCTTTCACAAAAAGGCCTTGGCCCATATATTACTACAATGACACCTGGGCTTATTGTAGATATGGGAATAAAAGATGCTAATAATATGGGAGCTGCTATGGCTCCAGCTGCACTTTCTACGCTTTTAGCGCATCTTGAAGATACTGGTAGAACACCAGATTATTATGATGCTATATTTACTGGTGATTTAGGTCATTTGGGAAAAGCGATTCTAATTGACCTTGCTAAAAATAAAGGGATTGATATTTCTAATAATTATAATGACTGTGGGGTTTTAATATTTGACAAAGATAAGCAAGACACTCATTCTGGTGGTAGTGGTTGTGCTTGCATAGGAACAGTATTTTCAGGATATTTATATAAACAATTAAAACAAGGTAAGCTTAGAAAAATATTGTTAATTGCAACCGGTGCTTTAATGAACGCGACTACTTCTCAACAAGGTGAATCAATTCCTGGAATTGCACACGCAATTTCCATTGAAATGGACAAAGAGCCACTTAATTAGTTTTTGATTATATGAAAGGATTAAATTTATTATGGAATTTTTGCAAAATATAGATTGGATTATGATGTTAAAATGTTTTATAACAGGTGGTTTGATTTGTATTATTGGACAATTATTAATAGATAAGACTAAACTTACTTCTGCTAGAATTTTAGTAATTTTTGTTACGACTGGTGTTATATTAGGTGGACTTGGTATTTATCAATATTTAATTGACTTTGCTGGTTGTGGTGCAACAGTTCCTTTATTAGGATTTGGTGCTAACTTAGCAAAAGGTGCTATTGAAGCTGTAAAAGACCAAGGACTTATCGGAGCATTCATTGGAGGCGTTAAAGCTTCAGCAGGCGGAATTGCAGCAGCTATATTCTTTGGATATATTGCTTCTCTTTTAGCAAAACCAAAACTAAAAAAGCAATAATGAAAAGTTCAATATATTTTTTCGTTATAAAAGAAAGCAAACTATTAAAAGTCAATAAAAATATAAAAAATTTTTCTTTAGGTATTGAATATTTTTTCACTAATTGATAAGATACATCTAAATTCACAATGGTTTATTGGTAACCTTATAAAAACCTAAATATACTGTACAAGGAGAGTATGATTATTTAAGTTATTCAATATATCATACAAGAAAAAATATGTTTTCAAATATTTTTATATTAATTATTGGGTTTGCTTTCTTAATAATTGGTGCAGACATTTTAGTTAAAGGATCTAAAAATATAGCTACAAAATTTCATATTCCAGATATTCTTATTGGTCTTACAATTGTAGCTATTGGTA
>USTA01000188.1 GCA_900557475.1 uncultured Clostridium sp.
AATATAGATGATAACCCAGTAATTATATACTCTAAAGGAGATTATAATAATTTAAATGATAAGGGAGTAGCTATTATCGGTAGCAGAAATCCAAGTTTGCATGGTGTGAATGTTTCTTATAGGCTATGTTAGCTAACTTTGTGATTAATTATATCTAAAATAGGCTATAATATAGGTATAGACTATATTTCAACTAATTTACAGAAAGGATACCTAATATTATGTCAAAAATAGATATAAAAGCTATGATAAAAGATTTAAAAAAGAATGAACTTACAGAGTTAATTTCAGTAGCACAAGAAGTATTAAGTACTTTATTTAATTCTTCTGAAATTAGAGATAATGTTAAAGAAAGTAGATTTTCTAAAGGATACGAGTGCCCAAAATGTCAATGTAAAGATGTAAATAAAAATGGGAAATCTAATGGAAGACAAAGATATATATGTAAACGTTGTCGTACAAGTTTTGATGAGTTTACTATGTCCCCATTCTCTAATACAAAATTAGGGTTAGATAAATGGCTAAAATACTGCGAATTAATGATATTAGGACTTTCTATAAGAAAATGTGCTGAAGAAGTAGGAGTAGGTGTTAAAACGTCTTTTTACATGCGTCATAGGATACTTGATGTAATCAATTTATCATTAAAAAATGATAAAGTTGAAGGTATAGTTGAAGTAGATGAATGCTTTATTAAGGAGTCTTTTAAAGGGAATCATTCTAAAAGTACTACATTTGTAATGCCTAGAAATCCTAGAAAAAGAGGTAAAGGTAAAAATGATAAGAAGAAAAGAGGAATATCAAAAGAGCAGATTTGTATAGAGACAGCAATTGATAGAAAAGGAAATATCCTTATGGGTGCTGTTTGTAATGGTAGAATTACAACAAATCAAATAGTTAACTTCTTTGACAATAAAATATGTGAAGATGCTACTTTTTGTGTAGATTCACATAAATCATATATGGGAATAAAGGATAAGTTGAACATAGAGTTAAAGCAAGTTCCTAGAGGAAAATCAATGATAGATAGTGTTTATCATTTACAGCATATAAATGCTCTTCACAGTAGCTTTAAGAGATGGTTAATGACTTTTAATGGTGTATCCACAAAATATATCAATAATTATTTGGCTTGGTTTAAATTTCTACAACTAAGTAAGAAGAATAAAAAGAATGACCGAATTAAAGATATGCTAGTGAATGTAGCTACTAAGGATACATATGTAACTAGAGCCACTATTAGAAATAGATTCATTGAATAAACATAAAGTAAGGAACTTTACTTCAAATTAATGAAACCATTTTATAATTGGAAAACAATTGAATACTTTATATAATATAATTAAGTTCGTAATTATTATATATTGAGAATTAATTATAAATAAAAAGGGGAAATTTTATATGGTAAAAGTAATTAGGTTAAGTTTATTTTTAATTGCTATATCATTATTTTTAACAGGGTGCAGTAATTCAAAAGAAGATATAACTTTGGATATTAATAAAAATGAGAATTTAATTGATACTAATAATATTAATCAAATTATTTCTAATGATATTTATTCAAAAGAAAGCGAAGAACAAGAATTGATAAATATAATAGAATCAGTAGAAAAAAATAAACCTACTATGTCAGATGAAGAACGATATGATTTAAGAACTGATATATTCTTTAACTTAAATCAAGAGCAAGTTCTTAAATTTGGAGACTGTTATACTGCATTGAACCAAGTTATTTTTGATGATAGATATAAAGAATTATTCGATAAGGCAAATAATCGATGGGATGCTTATGATAATAATGATTTATATGGAATTGTAAATACTATAAGATACATATCTAATTCAGTAAAAAATCAAGCGTTTAAAAATGATTTAAATAGAATTGAAGAATTGTGTTCATATGGATTAGAATATAGAGATATAATCGCACTTATTGATGCAAGAAGAATAATGAGAGATATTCAATATCACATATTTGAAGTTCCATATTTTAAAGAGGGAGATGCTATAGTTGAAATAAATGAAGAAGATTATAGCATATATTATGGAGCTAGTGAAGTATTAGAAGGAGATAGATATAAAACTATAGGTATATATAGATATAAATAGTTTAACATAGCCTTTTATAAAATTAGGCTATGTTTTAAATAAGTGTTGAAAATGATATAATATAAACTAAATCGCAATTGTCATATATTGTGACTTATAAGTAAAACACTATAATAGTGTTGATTATGAAGAAAGGTGATGCGATGAAACAAGAAAAAAGGATATATATACGAAAGTATGTTTCAGCAATTATATTTTCTAACATAATAGTATGGTTTAGCTGGGCATTGCCATTAATACTACTAGATGGTATAAAACTTAATGATGAATATCTTTTACAATTGGGATTTCTGTTAAGAATAGTGCTAAGTACAATACCTTTCATAGTGCTATTTGATTATACTAAGAGGAAGTATAAAGAAAATAAATTTACGAAAATGTGCTATATTTGTAGTATTATAAGTATGTTGTTATTACCAACTTTGTTTTTCATATTACATCTTGAAATAGGATATGGAGGTTGGTTTTGGTAAAAGTTATAATTTATAGAAGTAGCTTAATAGACAATATTAATATATTACGAACAATTTATAGTAAGTTATATAATCAACCACATATTAGAATTCAATATATTGAAAATTCTAAGGTGTGGTTGTTTTTATGTCATATTTATCACGAAGATAGCTAACATAGCCATTTTTTTTTTCATTTTCAGACATTTTGACTTATATATATAAATCTCTCCTATATTTTTGGATTTTT
>USTA01000189.1 GCA_900557475.1 uncultured Clostridium sp.
TTAAAGTTTTTCATTATAACAGTTGCAAGAAATGTTTATTCAAAAATAAACAAAAAATATATTTATTATTAACCTAATGGTTTGTACAACAAACTAAAAATAAAATACAAAGGAGTAAAGTGATATGAAAGAACTATTTGCAATGATAAGCGTTGAAAAAGAAAATAGAAGGGATATAGTAAAAATCTATAAGACAAGAGATAAGAAGTTTGGAATCGAAATAGAAAGACAAAAAGGTGATAGACTTATTATAGATAAAGTAGATAATTTAACTGAAAGTAATGAAAAAATAAATAAATTATTAGAGACAATAGTAGAAAGTACTCAAAATTTTACTTTATTAGAATCTTTTGCATATGATTTTGCAGATGATATGTCTTTAAGCTATAATTCATAGCATGTTAATAATTGCGGATAAATCTAGCAAAGGCTAGATTTTTTGCTGGAAGGTGGAATTTTAAATTTCACCTTTTTGCTTTTTTAATATTAATTATATAAGGAAAACTTTGGATAAAAATTAACCATTGCAAGAAATAAAAATATATGTTATTATATATTAGTGATTAATATGAGAAAAGAAGAATATATGAAGATTGCTCTAAAAGAGGCTAAAAAGGCATATGATATGTTAGAAATACCAGTAGGAGCTATTATTGTAAAAGAAGGAAAAATAATTGCAAAAGCATATAATAAAAAAGAAATAAAACAGGATTCAACCTGCCACGCAGAGATTTTAGCAATTAAAAAAGCTTGTAAAAAACTAAACGCGTGGAGATTAAATGACTGTGAAATGTATGTAACACTAGAACCTTGCAGTATGTGTGCAGGAGCATTAATACAGTCACGAATTAAAAAAGTGTATATTGGAACGATGGACCCTAAGACAGGTAGTTGTGGTTCGGTTTTTAATTTATTAAAAGATTATAAATTTAATCATGTAGTAGAAATTGAAACTGGCATTTGCAAAGATGAATGTGAAAAAATACTAAAAGATTTTTTTAAAATGTTAAGGAAACAAAAACAGAAATAGGGCAATAGTTTAATAAATGGAGAGATACCGAAGTGGTCATAACGGAACTGCCTCGAAAGCAGGTGGCTGCATAATTTGCGGCTCGTGGGTTCGAATCCCACTCTCTTCGCCAGCTATAATAGTTATAATAAATAAAATAAACAAGAATATATTTACTAAAGTGAAAAGTAATAAAAATTACAAAGGGGTAATTTAATGAAAAAGAAAGATGAAAAGATAAAATTAGCGATAACTCTAACATTAATTGTTGTTGCTTTTAGCATAGCAATTAGTTTTATGCTAAAATATAATATTGAGGGAGAAACCAATATGCCATTTATACTTACAGATATTATAGTAGTAAGTAGTGGAGAAGGAGTAACAAAAGAGGAAAATCCAGAAAACAGTAAGTGGAATTTAAAAATAATGCAATATAATGATATATATTTGCAATTTTCTAAAAATTATGAATATAAGAAAAATGCATATATAGAGAAAATCTCAATAGGAAATTTTAAGATTAATAAACCAAAAGTAGGAACAGTAAAAATGTATATGCCGAGTAAATTAGAGGCAGCATTATTTTCTTATGATGATGAATATTCAATTTCAAAAGAGATTTCATATATAGGAGAAGCAGAAAGTAATTTAAAGAAATTGGAAATATCTGCACAAGGAGGAAATGCTGTTTTTAGAGTTGCAAATACAGAAATCGGAGAATTTATATCAAATGATGACTCTGAAATAGCACATGATGGAACTTTAATTTCAAAGACACAGAATAAAATAGAGGATTTGAAAATGAGTATATCATTTGACATATCAGTAGAAACAAATATTTCAAAGTATAAGGGAACTGTAAATTTAGAATTGCCTTGTGGAAATATTATTGAAGAAGGTACATGTCAATACGAGAAAAAAGATTGTTCAGATATAATTTTTAAAAGGGAAAATGAGTAAAAGAAAAGCTAAATTCTAGATATTCTAGAGTTTAGCTTATTTTGTTTAAATTAATTAAATATATTAATATTTACGAATCAATTTTATTCACAAAATTATTATAAAACACTTGATATTAAGAATCAAATGTTATATAATTTGGCGGTAAGAGAATGTTTCTTTATAGAGGATATTCTCAATAAAAGCCTATGAACCTTGTCAGGACCGGAAGGGAGCAGCAATAAATAGGTCCTTTTATGTGGGGGTATCCTCTATGAAGAAATGTTTTTTGCTAAATAAGGAGAAATCCTATTTAGCAATTTTATTTAAAGGGGGGGAAATATGGAATATACAGCATTATATAGACGATTTAGACCAGCTATATTTTCAGATGTAGTAGGACAAGAACATATAACCACAACTTTAAAGAATCAAGTAATTGCAGATAGAGTAGGTCATGCATATCTTTTTACGGGATGTAGAGGATGTGGAAAAACATCGTCAGCAAAAATATTAGCCAGGGCAGTAAACTGTTTAAATCCACAAGGAGGAGAACCTTGTAACGAATGTGAAATTTGTAAAGCAGCCTTAGAAGGATCTCTTACAGATATTGTTGAGATGGATGCAGCTTCAAATAATAGTGTAGATGATGTAAGAGCAATTAGGGATGAGGTTAATTTTTTGCCAACTCTTGCAAAATATAGGGTGTATATTATAGATGAAGTTCATATGTTATCACCAGGAGCTTTTAATGCATTATTAAAAACTTTAGAAGAGCCTCCAAAACATGTGAAATTTATTTTAGCAACAACAGAAC
>USTA01000190.1 GCA_900557475.1 uncultured Clostridium sp.
ACTTTCACTTTTAAAAATCTGATACTTACACATTTATAAATTTTACTGCTTCATAACTATAAAATCTTTGATGACATTTTACTCATAAAAATTTATATTCTCTAACTATAAATCAGTAAATATAGAATTTTGCACAATAGAATCGAATCTATCATATACAAGCATAAAAGAAATATCAAGCTCTATATGCGCATCTTATAAAGACAAATTTTTGAGGATTTTGCGCACTTTTTCAAATTTGCTCATCAATAGTTCTCTAATGTAATTTACGATCAATCCCTATTCTGGTAGCTGTCCCTAAATAAGAATAGAATCCCACAAAACATCAATGACACCACTTAGTTTTTAAAGTAGGCATAATATACAAACCGATGAAAATATTTATCAAGAATAATATAATTTATATATCAAGGCAATAAAATAAAGCCTTTATATGTTTTCCCCGTAGGTGCCCATTTATTTACAAAGTTTCACGTGAAACATTATTAATTTAATTGAACTTTATAAAAGCAATAGAAAGCTTATAATTTTTATACTGATAATGCCTCATCTAAATGCATTACACAAGTATGTTTCACGTGAAACATACTCATTCTTCAAATGTAAAAACAGCTGATCTCTGTTGATTTATTTACAATTTTTATAAGTGTTCTGTTTGTAGGCGCTAAATCAACAAGTAATAAATTTTATATCTTTAAATAAGCAAATCTGAAAAAGTACGCAAAATTCTCATTGCCTTATCTTTGTGGGATGTACATATAGAATCTAAAGCTTCTTTGTGTCCTTATATTACAGGTACTATTATATAAAATTCTGTATTTGTTCATTTATCGTTTTATATAATAAAATCTAAAGTATACCACTAATATTCTTCAGGTTTTATAGATATATTACATAAAATAAATACGACATAATTTTGAACTTATCAATATCCATGTAATAAGTAAATTAAAAATCATACAAGCCTCTCTTGGGTGTATCTCTGTGTAGTGTTATATAAAAATTGTTTGTGTCCACATATTATAATCCCCATTATATAAGTAGTCACCAGCTCTTACTGTTATATTCCAGTTTCCATCATCGTCAATGTCTGAGTCTTTCTTATTGTACATATATGTTTGAGTTTTTCCATTTACTCTAACTGTTGTTTTAAACAAGTCTTTTTGAAGAGCTAAATCGGCTGAATCTCTTTCATTTATACCAAAGTCAACATTTCTACTTTGGTCAGATAGTGCTGTATATAGTGATGGCCATGTCTTTCCAACTGCTACTTCTGTTTGTGGCTGACTTCCTGGTGATTCAAGATTTTCTATGACAAAACTATCATATACTGGATATTTTCTAGTATTAGCTAAAATCATACAGTCTTTAATATAGTGAATTACTCTATTTATTTCTTCACCACTAACACCATTTCCACTTAACCATCCACTTAAAGAGCCATATGCTCCTTCATAGTTTTTAGTTCCAATTGCAGCTTGTACAAATTGGTCCCATGCATTTCTAAATGTTACTGAGGTATTATTTCCAGAACTATCTTTTAGATATACATTTTTACCATATCCTTGGTTCCATCCTGTATGGTTATAGTTATTTGGCGATGAATCTATTCTGTCAAATCTATCATCAAATCCTGCTCTGTCAATTTCCTTAGCATTAGAAAATCCTCCGCTTAAGTTATCATTATAGAAGGTTTGCTGATATAACTGCCCATTGAATGTAAATACTACTGTGTATTTTTCTAGGGCATTCAATTTATAAAAATGATATAGTCCATTTGCATCTGTTGTTGTTGAGTATGTATATGCTCCTAAATTTGGTACAACTGGTCCATTTGCATCTCCTAAGTGCAATTCTACGAGCATTCCTCCATACATTTTATCTCCACCGTCGATTTTTCCGTTAAGTGTATTTTCTTTGGTTTGTCCTATATCTTCCCAAACCTTTCCACCTATTTCTACTGTGCAGTCTGTTCCGATTAGATGAAACTCTGTTTTATCATTTTTTGCCCAAGAATATGTATCTGCTGATAGACTTTGTAAAATAATTTCTATACCTGGTTGAATAACATTTTGTGTTCCTTCTTCTTTTAAAGCTGGATTATGATCCATCCAATAGTAAAACCATGGTGTTACATCTAGTATTTTTTTAACATACTCTTCCGCATCTGCTGTTGCCTTTGATTCTGCATCACCTTTCGAATCGTAATCTGTTCCATTATACTCCCATTTTGGTACTGACACCCATTCCCTATCAACTACGTCTCCGAATTCGTCAGTAATGTCTTTCCAATATCCTCTATCTACCTCGTTTACTTTAGATTTATAATAACTTATTGTGTCATTTTTAAAAGTCGTTGTGCTAGTATATTCTTTTGCTTCGTGTCCGCCTGGTGTAGCATAAAAATGTGCTTTAAATCCTGACGTTTTAACTACGTCCACTGCCACAATATTATATCCTTTTATTCTTGCTGCTTCTACTATTTTTGCCAATAAATACGCTCTAAGCTGTCCCTCATTTTCTACACCAATTGTTGAAATTGATTCCATGGTCTTCCAGCTAGATTCTCTTCCTGCATCGTAAAATAATATTGAAGTTGTAAGCTCTTTTAACTGCTCACAAGTTAATTCATATTCAATCCAATCTGATTTATATGTATTTACTTTTCCAGGTAATTCTGTAATGTATTTTAATTTAAAGTCCATTTCAAAAGTCTCTACTGTTCTTGTTTCACCTGCTGGTATTTGTATTTGAATGTAAAATA
>USTA01000191.1 GCA_900557475.1 uncultured Clostridium sp.
CTTTAATAAGATTTATTGCAGGCAAATATTTTTCTTTTAAAGTTGACATTGCTTTTTAAGTTTTCAATAAATTATTTTCGCGTATTCTTATAAAATTATTTTGCATACATAGCCGATATGTATTCACTTTCATCACATTCTAAATCAATTTTCTTTTTCTTTAATATTTCATTTCCTTTAATTTCATATTTTATTAATTCATCATAAAAATTCAAAATATACAAATCATTTTTTACTACATCAAACTGAACGATACTTGAGTCAACTGTATATTGTTTTTCCACATCATCTGTATCCATATTATACTTTACAATAATTGAATTGTCATTTTCTGCAAAAATTGAAGCGACTGCAATATATAGATACTTTCCATCTGCTCTTAATAATCTTGGACATGTATTATTAAGTTTTTTCAGTTTAACTTCTTTTATTTTATTATCTTTTATGCACAACAAACCATCTTTAGCTGGTAAATATAAC
Source organism: uncultured Clostridium sp. (assembly GCA_900557475.1). GTDB lineage: Bacteria > Bacillota > Clostridia > TANB77 > CAG-508 > CAG-793. The sequence continues at coordinate 481 of USTA01000191.1, forward strand.
TTATCTTTGTAATTAAAATATGATTCTGGTTCAGTTTCCTGATCAATATACTTTGTTAATTCTATTCTACATGGCATCGAGTTCTTTTTATCAAATATAGCTTTTTCAATAAAAACTCTTCCATTTTTCCAACCTGTTAATCTGAATAAGTCCCCATTATACAAATAACATTCCGTTGATACGTCTCCCTTAAAAGTAGTTTCTACCTTTTTATTATCTTCAATCTCAGTCCTGCTAACGGTAGTATCTCCATTTAAATTATATATTCCATAAACATATTTGTCATCCAACGCTATATTATTTGTGTATTTACATACTTGATATTCTTTAACATTTCCATTGTTTTTATCTATCTGCAATACTTTGCAATCTTCTTTGTCTTCCCCATATCCAACACTCAGTTCATATACATACTTTCCTTCTTTAAAAGGCAAGCCAAAATTAGTTCTACCTACACCACCATAATTATAATTTCTTTCATCAACCTTTTGCAAATCGTTGTCACAATATTCTATACTTGTTTTTTTATTAATTTCACTTACTTTTGGTGTTTTTATTATTGCTACACTATAATTTTCCTTATTGGTTTTATCGGATTTAGTAGTACATCCACTTAGTAGCAAAGATACGCATATGATTGTTAATAATAAATACCTTTTTTTCATTTGTTTTTATGTCCTCCGTTCTCTAAAGTTAGACAACACTTCCACCCAAAGATTACATGTCGGAAGTGTGCCTAACTTACCAAAATCATCGTTAGCTCCCTTATACCTTATTTTTTTTAATGAGGCAAATTCATACTGTTTGTTTACCTATACATTATTTTCAATCTTCTAAATTAGTATTAATCATAAATAATCGTCACTCCATTATCATTACTAAATGTTTCCTTCTCAAGTTTAATTTTTCTTTTATCAAAATAATTCTGAGAATATATAGGAAATTTTTCTTTTGAATAATAATTGTATTTTTCATTTTTATAATCTACGACTATATATTTATTTTTTTTATTTTGCAGATATAATATATTAGCATCAGTATCGTTATAGTAATAACAAATATTATTAAATATTGTCTTGTCTTTTTTTTCATCGTATAGACTATATTCCGATTTTTCATCGTATGGACTATATTCCGATATAAAACTTGATATCTGAAACCGTCCATCACCGACAGACAAAAAAGTATCTTTACCACTACGGTATTTCTGTGTTTCTTTAAAAGTGCACCCTGTTAAAATCAATAGCAATGGTAATATTATTAGAATATTTCTTTTCATATTCTTATGCTCCTTATATTTTCCTTTTTTACATTTACATACATGTTTTTGTTACCTCATGTTTAGGTACTCTATATATGTAATATTCAAGTTTAAAATAAGTTAAACTCTGGTTAACTCTACACTAAATACATACCAATATAATTGGATTTCCCAGATTATCAATATCTCCCCACAATGTGTCCTTGTTTTCATCGAATAGTCTGTCCTCATAAAATCTAATTTCCACTTCCCACTTACCTTTTCCTTTATCTCCCTCCGAAGGCACCAACATGAAAAATGTAATAAACGAGGCGTCCTATTCATCCAATATTTTATCAATCGTAGAAATAACAGCAAAAGATTTGTCTCTTTTTCTTTGTTCAGATAATGCATCTATGATTTTTTTGTCTATTTTTCATCTTTAAAACTATTTTCATAAATATCTAAGAACTCTGAAACAAAAGCTGCCTGTTTCTTTTCTTCTTTTGTTCCTTTAGTTAGTTGTTCACCGTAATTTTTATATTCTGTTATAGTGTCATTTGACAATTCTTTCAAATTAAATTCTTCTTTAATAAGATTTATTGCAGGCAAATATTTTTCTTTTAAAGTTGACATTGCTTTGTCAGGATTTTGAAACACGGCATAGCCTAGTTCATTGGCTCCTATTTCAAAATCCTCACTTACATTTTCAAACTTTTCCACATCAACATCGCCTTTTATGTTATCTTTTCCTGCAACGTATTCCTTGGAATATTTCAACTGAGAATTTTTTCTATCCTCTGCTTTTTTTGATGCAGCACATCCACTTGCAAGTAATGATAGTGCCAGAATTGTTAATACTAAATATTTTTTCATTTTTCCTCCGTTTTTTTAGTTTCATCCAAAGTGTTTTAACTAAAAATATTCATAAACAACTCGAAACAACTAAATTGTTTAAGTTATTTCGAGTTGTTACTGATAAATATTTATTTCAATCCCTTGAAATCAGCATGAATAATTTCCAGCTTTTTAGTGTCAGT
>USTA01000192.1 GCA_900557475.1 uncultured Clostridium sp.
TATGTGTATTTGGAATTTCTCATTTTGGCTTGTACTATTTATATTCTAGCACCATGATAGAATTTCTGAATTAATAGCGCCTATTGGAATATGGCATTTGAAGAAAAAGGCAGGCGTTGAAAATGATATGCCAAATGAAATAGAACGCCCGTATATAGCGCAAACTTTAGCGTTTGATGTTATTTACGATGTTGAGGAAGCAAAGCGGGAATTAACATATTTGTTTGGTGTTATTGATATGTTTAATATGAGTGACGCGGAAAAAAAGAAATTCTTAGAAGAGATAATGCAATATTGGATTTTATCGGTGAAGGATGCTAAATGGTCTGGAGAACGAGAGAGAAGATATGTGATTTTTATGTATGATGACTATGATTATAGGGAAACAGAGATTGATGATACATTTTTAAAAGTGAAAACATCAATTTTTCTTACTCCTGATTTTATAATAGGAAAAAATCCTAGCAGATATGAGATCCTTTATCAACTAAATGCAAAAAGACATGTATTATATTCAAGAGAGTATATGTTATGCAAAAATTGTTTCCTTCAGGATTACGACCAGACTAGAAAGATGCCTGAAAAATGTCCAGTTTGCGGTTCGGACAATGTAGAACTAATTATCGAAGAAGAGTAGTAATTATTGAGTAGTTCTACTCCGTTTCTACTACGATTACTGTACACATCTTGCAAAATTTTGCTAAGATTTACATTTTATGTACAGAAATGACCAATGCATAAAGAAAAATTAACACCGCGCAAAACTCTGCAAATGGCAGCAGGAAAGCACCTTTTGAAAGGAAAAATTATGAGCATTCGAGTACTTTTTATCTGCCACGGCAGAAACGACGAAAGTTGCGTAAACTTCTTTAAATAAGGCGGTTGTGGCTTTGAGGTGGCTCAGTTTAGACCAAATTTAGACCAATGGTAGAGTGAGACTGTGGTGTGATGGAAAAGTAATTTGAGTGCACACTAAGATTATTAAAAAGTATTATATTGTACAATAATAAAATATGTGCTAAATTATAAATGTGACATAAAATAAGTCACGTTTATAAAAAGGTGGTTAACATGAAAGAATTTTTAGAAAAATCATTACAACAGAATGTAACAATAACAGAAGATAAAGAAATCTATAAAGAATTTCCGTTAGTTTACAGGGGAAGATATGATATTTTTAAAGTGAAGACTAATGGTATTTTATGGATGGCAATACAACCCAAAGTGGAAGTTGGTCTTGTTATGTTACGTAAAGATAGAGCAAAGTTAGAAAAAGTTGCAGGATTAAATTGTGCAATTTTTCTTGATCATACAACATTTTATATTAAAGAAAAAATGATGGAAGAAGGGATACCTTTTGTAATTAAGAAAAAACAGGTGTTTCTCCCGTTTATTGGATATTTGTTGAATAATGCAAATGAAAGAAAATTAGCACCGGTTCATTTAATTTCGTTTTTGACACAAAAAATGATTTTGATAGCTATTTATGAAAGATGGAGAGACGTAAAAGTATCTGAAGCAGCGGAAAAATTAAATGTTTCAAGAAAATCTGCAAGCAGATGTTTTGATGAATTGGAATGTTTAAATATTGACGTATTAGGAATGAAAGGAAAATCCAGAATAATTACTGTTCCTGATGATAGAAAACTTTTTTGGGAACAGATAAGAAATATTTTAAGAAATCCTGTGATTAAAAAATTTATTCTTAGTGAAGATATTAAACTTGACAAGATAGCAGGAATTACTGCACTGTGTGGGTATTCTCTTTTGTCCGACAATAACTATCCTACTTATGCTGTAACAAAGAAAGAAATTAGTGCCAGTGAAATAAAGAATGTGAGACAGGCTGATATATCAGAAGAAATTGGATGTGTGGTTCTGGAACTTGGATATTTTATTGATTTTGATGGAAAAGGGTTACAAGATCCATTAAGTGTTGCATTGTCACAAACAGAGGATGAGCAGAAAGAAGAAAGGGTTAACATTTCAACAAAAGAGATGCTGGAGGAGTATGTATGGTTAAGGGATTAGATACGTTTCGTAAATATTTTGCTGATTATGAAAAACAGTATGTTCTGATCGGAGGAGCAGCATGTGACATTGAATTTGAAAGCAATGAAGCAAGCTTTAGAGCCACAAGAGATTTAGATATGGTTTTAATTATTGAAGCACTTACACCAGAGTTTGGAGGGAAGCTATGGCAATTTATTTTAGATGGAAAATATAGAAATAAGTCAACAAATGGAGGAAAGCCTCAGTTTTATAGGTTTGATAAACCGGAAGACGATTCATTTCCCAAAATGATTGAATTGTTTTGCAGAAGTGATTTTGAATTAATTAAAGCAGAAGGAATTACACCAATTCATATAGATGATGAAATATCTAGCTTATCGGCGATACTGTTAAATGACGACTATTATAAAGTACTTATTGATGGAAAGGTTTTGAGAAATGGACTGTCAATTCTTCGACCTGAATATATAATTCTTTTCAAGGCGAAAGCATATCTTGATTTAAAAATGAGAAAAGAAATGGGAGAAAAAGTCGATTCCAGTGATATAAAAAAACACAAAAAAGATGTTTTACGTATCGCTTCGGAGCTTATGCTTGCGAAAGTAGAAGATTTGCCAACAACAGTAAATGCTGATATACATAATTTTATTCAAGCCTTGGATAAAGAACCATTTGATCAGAATTCTTTAAAGGAATATGGATTAAAAAATGAGGACGTTGTAAATTTGTTAAAGCAGATA
>USTA01000193.1 GCA_900557475.1 uncultured Clostridium sp.
GATCAGAAAATATTTACAAAAATAATCCTGAATTATATAAAGCATTCTGTGATGCAACAGAAGAAGCAATGAAGTATATAAAAGAAAATCCTGATAAAACAGCAAAACTCTTAACAGAAAGTTATGATGCTTCTGAAGAAGAAATTTTGAAATGGTTAAAAGATGATTCAACACAGTACAATACTAACTTGCAGGGAATTATGGAATTATCAAATTTTATGGTTGAAGAAGGCTTTATGGATAAAGGACCTAAAAATATAAAAGAATTAACTTTTGATAATGTAAAAGGAAATTAAAAATAATAAAAAGAAGGAGAAAAAAGTGAAAAGTAAAACAAAAAGTTTTCTTATAAAAATAATTTTCATTATAGCAGTGTTAGCATTATGGCAATTACTGTATTCAATGAAAATTTGGCCGGAAATATTGTTTCCATCGTTAAAAAGTATAGGAAAAGCATTTATAGTAGCGTTTACAGAAAAAGATTTAGGACTGATGGTTTTACATTCGTTGTCGTTAATTGTAAAAGGATTATTGATAGGAATAGTGATGGCTTTAGTATTTTCCAGTCTATCAGTTGTAAGTGAAATATTTTATAACATTTATAATATGATTGTGTCCATGTGTGATTTGATACCGGGAATTGCATTGATTCCAATAGCAATTTTATGGTTAGGTGTAGGAGATGCGGCAATCATATTTATGGTAATACATGCAGTTGTTTGGCCAATGTCCAGAAGTATAATTGATGGGTTTAATGCAGTACCTCAATTGTATTTGGAAGTAGGAAGAAACTTGGGACTTAATCCTGTCAAATTAGTATTTGGCGTTTTTGTTCCGGCAGCACTTCCAAGGATATTTTCAGGAATTAAAGTTGGATGGGCAAGAGCATGGCGTGGACTGATAAGTGCAGAGATGATATTTGGCGGAGGCGGAGCTTTAGGCATAGGCTATTACATTCAGGACAGACGTACAAACACAGACATTGCCGGAGTATTTGCAACAATAATTGTTATTGTATTAATAGGGATAATTGTAGAATATGGATTGTTTAGAACTATTGAGAATAGAACATTTAAGAAATGGGGAATGACACGATGACACAATCGATGCTTGAAATTAGAAATTTAAAAAAGAAATATAAAAATTCTGAAAGGACAATTTTAAATAATATAAACTTGTCTATAGATGAAGAAGATTTTTTATGTGTTTTAGGTCCTTCAGGATGTGGAAAATCAACAATGATAAGATGTATTGCCGGTTTTGAAGATTATGACGGAAGTGTTACTGTAAGTGGAGAAAGTGTTGTGAAACCGGGACCAGACAGAATTATGGTTTTTCAGGATTTTAATCAGCTTTTTCCATGGAAAACGGTTGAAGGAAATTTGACATACGCATTAAAAGTATTCGGATTAAAGGATAAAAAAGAAAGAAAAAGAAAAGCAGAAAAATATTTGGAAAAAGTAAATTTACTGCAGTATAAAGATTATTATCCACATCAATTAAGTGGTGGAATGAAACAAAGGGTAGCTATAGCTAAAGGATTGGCATTAGGCTCAAAAATTATAATGATGGATGAACCTTTTGCAGCTTTAGACGCTATGACAAGAAAACAGTTGCAAAAAGAACTTATCAAAATTAAAGAAAAAGAGAAAATGACAGTATTGTTTATTACACATAACATTCAGGAAGCAATTTCTCTTGGAAATAGAATTATGGTAATGTCAAAAGATGGAGTTATAAAAGAACTTATGGATAATCCAATAAAGAAACCTGTTACTCCGGTTAGCGAAGGCTATGGAGAATTATGGGAACATTTGAACAACTTGTTGACACAATAATATTAAAAAATATAATATGATTATTTAGAAATCTTCTCAAGAGAAAAAAGACTTTTGAGAAGATTTTTTGTAAACTTAATTAGGGTGGTTATTTGGTTAATGTAGTGTAAGAGTGATGTATTTATGGTATAATCAAGTCTATGAGTGAAAGTTTATATAATAAGTTAATTGAATATAGTAAAAATGGAAAATACCCTTTACATATGCCGGGACATAAAAGGAATAAACATTTATTTGCAGATAATATAGATCCATATGATATTGATATTACAGAGATTACGGATTTTGATGATTTACATCACGCAGATGGCATTATTTTGGAAGTTATGAAAAATGCAGCTGATTTTTTTGGAACAAAGAAAACCTGGTTTTTAGTAAATGGCAGTAGTTGTGGACTATTGTCAGCAATATCTGCTGTAACAAACATCGGTGACAATATTTTAATAGGTAGAAACTGCCACAAATCTATATATAATATTTGTCAGTTAAAGAATTTAAAGGTTGATTATATTTATCCTGATTTTATAGAAAAATGGGGGATAAACGGAGGATATAGCCCTGAAAAAATAGAATATATATTGAAGAAAGCAAGAGAGCAGAAAAAAGATGTAAAGGCAGTCGTAATTACTAGTCCTACATACGAAGGTATTTTATCAGATATTGAAAAAATTGCTGAAATTGTTCATAGATATAACAGTGTATTGATAGTAGATGAAGCTCATGGAGCACATTTGGGAATAAGTAAAAAATGGCCTGTACCTGCATATAAACAGGGAGCAGACATTGTTATTGAAAGTGCGCACAAGACTTTACCTGCAATGACACAGACTGCATTTTTGCATATGGGAACAAATAGAGTAGATAGTGAAAAAATACAAAAAAATCTTTCTATATTTCAGTCAAGCAG
>USTA01000194.1 GCA_900557475.1 uncultured Clostridium sp.
TCCGGAAATGGTGCCGCCTTAAGCAGCTCTAAACTAAATGCTTTACATTAATATTTGTTTTAATAATGTTAATATAATAAAATGAACAGGATAATAGATATAGAAGAAATATTTATTTACCTTAATTTCACATTTCTTTCGTTCTTTTGCAAAAATGAATGGAATTGCTAATAGCGAAAAACCTTGTAGGTTTACTTTTATTCCAAAAAACTCTACATCACCTGGATAAATAAAATACATTCCCAACTGTAATGCAACTAAAATAAACAATATCTTTTGTTTGCTTATAAAAATATAAAACGTTATTATTAAAACTATACCCGCCAAGCCATAATCTATATTTACAAAAGCTGCAAATAATAAACAAAGTCCCAATGCAATCCAACGTTTATCTCTGATACTCCATATTGTTAAAACCCCTATGAATAGTGTAAAAAAAATATTAAAATTTGTAAGATTATCAATAAACTGATTTATATTTGCACTAAATCTCATTATATAGAAAGGCTGCGAAATTATGGCAAATAGTAGTAATCGAGATGCATATTTTTTTATATCATATGTATATATACATCCCACAGCCAAACAATATGCAAATAAAGGAAATGCTATTCGTCCAACTATTTGTAATATTGTAATTTTTGGAAAAAACATTTTGCCAATATGATCACAAGTCATCGTAATAAGTGCAATTATCTTTAACCAAGACGTATTTGTATTTGTACTAATAACTTTATTTATCATTTTAGTATTTGTTTCCATATTAGAAAAGGAGGAAATAAGTCCTCCTTATTTCCTCCTCGCATGTTTTTAGTCAAGCGTTGATAACATCGGAGAGCCGGCGCAATCATTTAAGCATTTCTGCTTTTTGGTTGTGCAGTAATCGTAACCCTCAATTTCCTCTGCTGTTACTTCATCGATATTTTTTACTTCTTCGTTCTTTTTTGTCATTGTACTTTCCTCCATTTCTTATTTTGTTTTTCAAGCTTGAGTGTGTTATCAAATGTTCAATTCATTTGATAATCGTATTTTACACAAATTGTTTTGATTTGTATCAGAATTTGTCTCCTTTACCAGTTTTTCCGTTTAGATTGCACTTAATCATCACAAAAATGTACTATAGATATATAATTTGTATTGCAAAATTATTTTCTAAATATGTTTTAATTATATTGTAAATGGGTATGTAGGGAAATACGGAGATATTCTTAATTTTGTTTTTAACGCAATTACGATATATCATATGTAAGTAGTTTTTGTCATATATATTAATGTTTTCTGTTATCATTCCAAGAAAGACAATTATCTTTTCCGTACAATCCATTGCTTGTAATAATTCTTTCAATGATTTGTATACTCGTAACTCTCCATGTTCGTTCAAAAACTCTTTTAAGTTTATTGAATCTTTATTAGAATCATTAGAGAAATATAAAATGGGATATTTCCTCAAGTCTGTGTCATTAATTAAACTTGTATTTGAATATAAAATTTTATCAAATACATTTCTCTTTGATAGCAATGATAAAAAGCCATTAAATGAAGTATTTTTCAAACTATCTCTTTTCCAGCTTAAATATAGTGCTGTCACTAATGGACACAAATAACTATTACCACAGACTATTTTACTTTCACTTTTATTAGGCATATAAACAGTTCTTCTGTTAAAAACAATTTCCTTGCTCTCTTCTCTAAATATAAAGGAACAATTACTTTCTGCATATGATACACTATAAACCTCTTTAAATGCGGCTGGGTATGAAGTAGTATTGTTCTGTCGGTTATTTTCCGCAGCAAATATTATAATGTTTTTATCTATTGCTTTTTTTATTGTATTATATAATAAATCAAGTCTGGAACAAGATATAGATACAAGTCCCAGACTAAGATTAATTACATCGACATTATTTTCTATGCAGTATTCTATTGCCTCAATCAAAAGGTTTAATTGACCTTTGTTATTTTCGTCCAATATTTGAATAGAAATAAATTGTTCTATTAAATTATCTCTTACAATTATTTTTACAATATTTGTGCCGTGCTTATTTTTATGGTGTAACTCAACCGTCTTACTTTTTATTTGAATTCCTCTAAGCATTACATCGCTTTGGTCAATTCCAGAGTCAATAACAGCAATAAGCATTTCTCATCACCTACTCATTAAACGACATGACTGGTGCTTGCAAAGGCCACGCACAGTCTGTCATACATCGTTGTTTTACTGTAGAGCACGATGAATAACCTTCAATCTCCTCACTTTCGACTATTGATTGTACATTTTTTGTACAATTTTCATCTATATTTCTCTTTTTAATCTGCTCCATTATTGTATCCTCCTATGATTTTTAAATATTATTTTAATATTCTATATGATAATTTTAATTTTTCAACTCATTTTGCTTCGATTGCTAAAAAAAATGTGCAAAATGCAAAACACCCCAATTTATTTTTCACATTAATATTAACCGCTGCAAGATGACTCCTACAGCGGTTAATATTATCCCTATTCACTTTCAGTAAAAGGTTATCTTTCTGCCAACAGGACCTTTAAATCTTCCAGTGTTTTTCCAGATTGTATAAATACACGGTACACATCTTCTTTTTCCCTCTCGGAAATCTTATCCTGAAGTTCTTTTTTCCTTGCCTTCGCATCTTTCATTTTCTCTGCAAGATTATCTATTTCTGCCTGTATACTTGCCACTTGTTCTTTCAGGGTAAGATTTGATACTGCTTTTCTTCTTCC
>USTA01000195.1 GCA_900557475.1 uncultured Clostridium sp.
TGTCAACTCAATTTATTACTTTTAATTCTTCTTTAGAATCAAAAGAAATATATCTTTTATTAAAACCGTTAGAAAATATGGGTTTTGAAATAATAAGCAAAGAAAATATAAGAGAAATAAAAACAATTTATTTTAGAGAATATACTAAAAAATTTTTTATAGAATTAAAAAATGATGAATTTGGAGGAGATATATCTTTAGAAGAAGAAGAAATAAAAACATTTAAAAAATTCTTAAAAATTATAATAACAATATCCAAGAATAAAAGTATTGAAGATTTGACAATTATGTTAACTCTTATAGCAGAAATTAATAAAACTGAAAATTTAGAAGTTGTTTTAAATGAAAATAATATAGAGGAAATTGCCAAATTAATGCTTTTTTATCCTTGTTATAATCATAAAAAAAGTAATTTAATCATATATTTAAAAAATTAAAGTTGTTTTCCAAGTAATGTAGAATAATTATCAGATACAATACTTTTCTTGATATAACTATAATTTTGTATTGTATCTGATTTGTTCAAATTAGTTATTTAGTTAAAAATATAAAATTGTTGGAACGCTGTATGAGATGAAAGTCTCACGTACAGTGTGAAGTGGGGGAAAACTTGGAGATTATTTCAAATAGTTACCTATCACGATGATATCAATTAGCCAAGAAAAAGAAATTAAAAGGTGCTAGATGTGTAGCTTATGTTGCTGGATATACTGCTATAAATTCTATAAATCCATTTAAAGTAATTAAAAAAGCTGCTAAAGTTGTTAAATCTGTAAAGAAAGTTAAAAAAGCAAAAGTTGTTGCTAAAAAAGTTAGAAAAGTTGCTAAAGCTACTTATAAAAAAGGAAAAAGTAGTGCAAAAAAAGCTGCTAAAAAAACATATAGAGGTTATTTAAAAGCTAAATGTAAAATAACTAAAAAAGGTTGTTTTGTAGAAGGTACATTAGTTTTAACAGAAGATGGATTAGTCCCAATAGAAGATATTGAAGTAGGAGATTATGTATGGGCTGAAAATCCTGATACTGGAGACATAACGTTAAAAGAAGTATTAGATACTTTTGAAAAACAAGTAGATACAATAGTTACTATAACTGTAGATGGAGAAAATATAGAAACTACAGAAGCCCATTTATTCTATGTAGAAAATACTGGTTGGGTTCCAGCAAGTATGCTTAAAAAAGGTGATATTCTTCATATTGAGAATGGGAGAAATGTATCTATAGAAAGTATAGAAACTACTACTTATAATCATTATGTAAATGTATATAATTTTAAAGTTGATGATTTCCATACATATTATGTTTCTAATAGTAATATTTTAGTTCATAATGAAACTTGTCATGGAAATAGTAAACAAAGCAAAAAAACAAATCATGGATATATAATAAGGGAAAAATCTACAAAAAGAATAGTGAAAGTAGGTATTAGTGGTGGAAGACTTAATAAGAATGGGACATCAAGAAGAGCAAATTCTCAAGTAAGCAGATGGAATAGAGGATTAGGGACTGATTTTTTTGAGGCTGTTGTACTTAGAAAAGATTTAGGAGATAGACAATCTGCATTAGATTGGGAAAAAAAAGTAGCTGAAAAATTAAAAGCAAGTAATAAACATCCTATGTATAAACATAAAAGACCTTAATTTATTATACATTTAAATTATAAAGGAGAGAATAAGTATGAATGAAAAAGAATTTTGGAAAATATTAGACAAATTAGATTGGAATAATGAAGGAGATGATGATTTAGTTTTAAAACCTGTCATTAAATATCTTTCTAAATTAAAAGATGAAGAAATATTTGCTTTTCATGAAATAATGTCTAAACTTTTATTTAATATTGATGGGAAAGCTTGGGCAAAAGATATTTATAAAGATTTTTCTAATTATAGTGATGATGATTTTTTATATACAAGATGTGTTGCTATTGTTAATGGTGAAAAATACTACAATTCTATAAAAAATAGAAAAAAGAAATTAAATCAAGATTTAGAATTTGAATCAATACTTTATGTTCCAGAAGAAGCTTGGAACTTAAAACATAAAGATGATTTAAATGAATATGAATATATTCCTAAATACAATTATGAAAGCAGAAGTAATATTGATTTATGGTAATATAGAGTTTATTGTTATCAAAAAATTAAATAATATAAAATTCTATTTTGTGAAACAACAAGAAAGTATCCATTTTTTAAAGATTATAAAAAATTATATCTTAAAAATGGTAAAAAAAGTTGCATTAAAGCCAAAAATTATATACAATAAATATATACATATAGTGCCCAGTTATTTAAATGTATTAATTATTTATAACTTATAGGAAATTATAATCTTTTAAAGATATAGATGAATATAATTTCCGTTACTACGTTTCAAAGAAATCTACAATTTTTAAAAGTCTTTAGAATAAAGATTTCTTTATTAAAATTAAAAAAATGTATTAAAAAGCCCTAAGCTATTATTAGCTTAGGGCGAATTACTAAATCCGTGTTACCACCTAAATTCAAAGAAAATATCTTTGCGCTCAATCGATACTTAATCATATCGTTTTCATTTTAACGGTAGAAAATCCGGTGAAGCCTACTTAATAAAACCTGTTCAGTTCACAGCTAAGAGGCTACTTCAATTTTAGATTCATGAAAATTTCCACCAAACATTTTCTCTCTATGTTTCATCTAAAAAATACTACTCCTCATCATGGCCTTTATCAATTATTATAGTATAATAATTCTAAC
>USTA01000196.1 GCA_900557475.1 uncultured Clostridium sp.
TATCTAAACCTGATTCACTAAGCCCCATGGCTTCTAGCATTTCTTTTTTTTCTTCACCTTCTAATGCAGACAGTTCTTCTTCTATTTTTACACAAAGCGAAATTACTTCTGAATTTTCTTTTTTTGCGTATTCCTTAACTTGTTTTACATATTCATTTTCTTTTCCAATATCTTCTTCAGAAATATTAGCTACATATAATACTGGTTTCATTGTAAGTAAAAATGCATCTTTTATATACTCTTTTTCCTCATCTGTTAGTTCTGCTATTCTAGCTGGTTTTCCTGCTTCTAATACAGTTCTAACTTTTTTAAATGCATCTTCTTCTGATAGATATTTTTTATCACCCTTTGCAAGCTTAGCAGCTCTATCAATTCTTTTTTCTACGGTTTCCATGTCCGCTAGTACTAACTCTAAATTTATGGTTTCTATATCTCTTATTGGATTAACATTTCCATCTACATGAACTATATTTGAATCGTCAAAGCATCTTACAACTTCTACTATTGAATCTGTTTCTCTTATATGTGATAGAAACTTGTTTCCTAAGCCTTCTCCTTTACTTGCACCTTTTACTAGACCTGCAATATCTACAAATTCAATTATAGCATGGACTATCTTTTCTGTATCGTACATTTTTCCTAATATATCTAGTCTTTCATCTGGTACTGGCACAACTCCCACATTTGGCTCTATTGTGCAAAATGGATAGTTTGCACATTCTGCACCTGCATTTGTTATGCTATTAAAAAGTGTACTCTTTCCTACGTTTGGTAAACCTACAATTCCTATTTTCATTTTATGCTACACGCATCCCTTCTTATTATTTTTTTAGTTCTTTATATCTTTTAATTTTCATTGTAGAAGTTTTTTCAAATTCGCCTTCTTTTATTTCTAGTAATTTTATAACTTTATATGATGTTAGTTTTTTATTTACAATTTTTATTTGGTTCCAAATTATATTATATATTTCTTCTTCTGTCTTTTCTCCATGTAATTCTGCTATTTTGTCCATATCTGGAATTACTCTTGCAGTTATTATTAATTCTTTTGCATCTTTTTTGTTTAATTCTTCACCTTCTGGTTCTTTTCCATATACCATAACTTCTTTTATTTCTGGAACTTTTTCTAAAAGCATTTCTATTTCTTCTGGATAAATATTTTTACCATTTTGAGTTACAATAACATTTTTACTTCTTCCTGTTATAAATATAAACCCATCTTCGTTTATATATCCTATATCACCTGAATGGAAATATCCATCTTCTTCAATTACAGCTTTTGTAGCTTCTTCATCTTCATAATATCCAAGCATTAGGGTAGGCGTTTTTATCATTATTTCTCCTTCTCCATTTTCATTTGGATTTGCTACTTTAACTTTTGCTTGTACTATTGGCTTTCCTGCCGAGCCAATTTCTGGTTTATATTCAGGGGTTAAGGCAGAAATTGGTGCTGTTTCTGTAAGACCATATCCTTGAAGGAACGATATTCCTATATCTTCTAACCAATTTCCAACCTTTTTGTCTATAGGAGCTGCTGCTGAAACTATAATTCTAATATTTCCACCTAAATTATCATGTATTTCTTTAAATACTTTTCTCTTTATATCTATGCCTACTGATTTAAGACCATTAGTAATGTGTATCATAGAATTTACTAGTTTCTCTTTATGACTCTTCTTTATTGTTTCATTTATTTTTTTATATACACTCTCAATTAAAAGTGGCACAGCTAAAAGAGCTGTTGGCTTAGATTCTTGTAAGTTTGGAACTATGTATCTTAAGCCTTCGCATATTGCAATAGAACATCCATCTGCAATTGGAAGTAAAAATCCAATTGTAGATTCATATGTGTGGTGTAATGGTAAAACAGAAAATAGTCTATCTGTAGGGTATAGTTTTACGTATGCATTAACAGCATTAATATTTTCTGCTAGATTTCTATTGCATAGCATAACTCCCTTAGAGTTTGATGTTGTACCAGATGTAAATAAAAGTACCTTAAATTCTTCTGGATTTATTTCTATTTTTTCGAAAAAGTCATCACCTGATTTTATTATTCTTTTACCATTTTCAATTAAATAATTTATACCCACATCTTTGTCTTTTAATTCTGCATCAGATTTCATTTCAATAAAATATTCTACTTCTGGTACGTTTTCTTTAATTTTCTTTATATCCTCTACTTTTTTTGGAGAATATATTATCGCCGCTGATTTTGATCTTTTTACTAAATTTTCTAGCTCATTATATGGAAGCTCTCTATCCACTGGAACTGCTATTCCAACTCCTGCAAGCATTGCCATATATGATAAATACCATCCATATTGTGTTTCTCCAACAATTATTACCCTTTTGTCTTTTAAATTAAGTAGTTTTATCATAGCACTTCCAAGAGCCAAAACATCTTCTCCAAATTCTTTGTATGTAATTTCTTTGTATGGCTCTTTATGATCTGGTTTTTCTAATATACATGGTCTACTTTCATATTCTTTTATTGATTTTAAAAAGAACTCTTTTACAGTTTTATAATCTGTCGTCTCATATGGTTCAGTTCTTTTTTGTTTTAAATTCTCTTTTTGAAGTTTTTCGTAATCAATTTTTACATTTTCTAAATCTTCAACTGTATCCATTTTTATTTTTCCAAATTTTAATTTAGGCATTTTTATATTTATATTCATTTTTGTTCCTCCTTTAAGCTTTGAATAAAACTATAATCTAAATCTTT
>USTA01000197.1 GCA_900557475.1 uncultured Clostridium sp.
TATACAGCCTCAAGGCTTTCATGTCTTTTTATCATGTATTTTCTCCTCTTAAAGTTTTTTACATTATACCACAAGTTTTAAATTTTAGTGTTAATATTTTTTGAGCTTATATGTATGTTTTCTAACTCTGTATTTAATTCCCTTTGTATAATATTTTGAATTTGTGCTACATTTTCTGTTTCTAATTTTTTTACTCCCACTACCACATTTACACTTTTGTCATTTATTAAAACGACTGCTTCATTAAACCCTTTTGTACTTAACAAATTTTCTACTATCATAATCGCATTTTTTCTATCATTTATATTTTTAATTTCATTTTCTGCAATCTTTTTTTGATCACTAGCTATTTTTTCATTTTCTAGTATCCCTGTATATGTCTCAAGCATTTGAGAATACATAGACTCCCTTTCTAACTTTGTTTGTGTAAAATAATTGGATTGAGCATTTGCCTCTACATTTGAATTTTTATTTGTATTTGAACTTACATTTGCATTGGTATCCACCGTTTCTTCTTGCTTCTCTTCTTGCTCATCTTCACTTTCGGATTCATCATCCTCTAATTCATTTTCTTTATTCTCTATTTTTGTATTTTCTTCACTTCTTTCATTTGACATAGTTACGTTTTTTAATTCATCAGCAATATTTTCGGCTTTTTCTACTGTTTCATTTGCACTTTCTATAACATTGCTACTAACTAGTTGAGCATCTCCTAACGCTGCTAATATCATGTTTTCGTTATCATGATTGTTTGTATAATTCATATATCCAGCTGTCATTAACATTAATGCCAGCATAAATATAATAACCTGATTTTTCTTCATTATTCTTTTAATTCCTGATTCTCTGCTGTTCTCCTTTATTCTTCTTATCATTAGATAACCTCCTATATTCCCATTTTAAATACTTGAATTTTATGTGTTGCAAGTCCAGTTGCCGCTTCTACTGCTTGTACAATATTAGCTTTTACGCGAGCTTCTCCTGCTCCTTCAGCTGTAATTATTGCCCCTTCCATTTTAGGACTTATTATGCTTTCTGTAACAGGTTCTTTTTTTCCACTTCCATCTTCTTTATAGATAACTTCCTTTTGTGAATCTTCTTCTGAAATAGTTCTACTCCCCCCTGCCGAATCCGTTTCTGTTGTGTTACTCCCTTTAATGTTTTCATTATATATTGGAACTTTTCTACTTGTTTGGGAATATGTTATCATAACATCTACTTTTCCCACTCCTTCTATATTTGAAAGTATCCTTTTTAGTTTAACTTCCGTTTCATCTTCTTTTTCTATATTTGATACTTGTACCACATCATTTCTGTGTTCTGCCTCTGGAACACTATTACTACTTTCCTTTTTACCACTCCAAATATAATTTATTGCGACTATTGTTATTATTAAAATTATTATAAATACTACTATGTTTTCTATTTTCTTTTTTCCTTCTTTTGGACTAAAAATATTTTTTAATTTATTCATCTTTCTAACCTATTCCTTTCTCATTTTATTTGAGATTTCATATTGTTTGTAAATTAAGTTATTTTAATATTTTCTTCTTTAACATTATATGTTTCACTTAAATATCGTTTTAAATCCTTTTCTTTGCTCTGACTAATTCCTTTTACTATTTGCTCTTTTATACTGTTTTCTTTTTCTCCAATTTTCACTTCATTTATTACAACTGTATTTACCGACTTTTTTTCTTCTTTTTTTATATAAATTTCTTCTATATTTATTAATTTTACATTGTAGTTTTCGTCTGTTTCTATTTTTAAGTTTTTACACCCATATCCTTTATTGTCTAGCTTTGCAATTATATCCTGTTTTAAATTAGTAGTATAAATTTCGTTTATATTTTCACTTGTGTTTTTTTCCTCATAATTTATATTATTATTTATATTTAAATTAAGTTCATTTAAGTCCACCTCCAGGTTTTTACCTACTACTGGACTTATTATTGTAAATAATACATATATTCCTATACACATTTTTACATATTTCTTATTCTTTCCCTCTGGAAGTAGCATCTGAATAATAATTCCTATTATTACTGCAAAAATTATTTGCTGAGCCCATGAGCTTAAAAATGATGCCATATTCTTATCCTTTCTTATCCATACATTAGTGCACTATTTGATATTTTCATTACTATTGCAATTCCAATAATAAGAAGCATTGTCATTGCAAACATTACTGCCAAAAATGTTTTAAATGTGCCTCCCATTTGTTCTAAAATTCCAACTACTTTTTCATCTGCTATTGGCTCACATAGTGCCGCTCCTAAATAATATGTAATTGTAAGTGCTGCTAGCTGAATTATTGGTCTTACACAAATTGATAAAATTACTATAATGCCAACAACTCCGACAGCATTTTTTATAATATTGCTACATCCCATTATTGTATTTACAGCATCTCCTAGTATGCTTCCTATAACTGGTACTACTGATGATATTGCTGTTTTAGCAGCTTTCGCAGTCACCCCATCCACACTTGCTGTAAGTCCTCCTTCTAAAGATGTTAAGCTCACAAATAGTGTAAGAACAGTTCCTAAAATCCATACCATACTAGAGTTTAAAAATTTAGATAGTCTTCCTACTTGAACTTGCTCAGAAATTTTAGATACAATTCCTAATGCAGTAGAAATTAAAGCTATTGGTATAAGTATATTTGTTATAAAATTACTTATAAATGTAATTATTAAAAGTAAT
>USTA01000198.1 GCA_900557475.1 uncultured Clostridium sp.
TTTATTTTATTAGGGCTGTAATAAATTGATGGCTTTTTGAAGATTAGCTTCTAGCTCTTTTTTAGCGTTTGACATAGCATCCTCATAGTTTTTTTCTGATTGTCTTATAATTTCTATTATAACAGAATTATAATTGGCTTTTTGCGCTTCATCTTCTTCTGTATTAGAAATCAGATAAAACTTTTCACTAAATATTAAATCTATAAAAACATAGTTAGAATAAAAATTCAGCACTTGAAATAAAAGTTTTAGGCTGCCCCCTTTTCCTAGTTCAAGATTTGAAATCGCATTTTGTTTACAGTTCAGCTGTTCTGCTAATTGAGCTTGGGAATATCCTATATGCTCTCGGATTTGCTTTAACCTTGTGCCTAAAATTGGTAATGTAATGTTATACATATTGTTCTATTACTGTTTCTACTTCGTCGTATATTCTCTTAAAGTTTTTTTGCAGTAATTTCTCTCTATTATCTGCTGTCCCAAAGTTATATACTTTTGGCAGTTCTTTGTAGGCTTCTTCTTCTTTCTTAATTTTTTTTAAATCTAAATTGGTTTTGCAATGGTACATCGCTGTTGGAAAATTATCTTCTTGTCCAAAATCTAATGCAACTTGCCCTACTAATGTACCAGCTTGTAATGAAGATATTTTGGATGCCGGGATAACAAAATCCATTTGTTCATTCATATTAATTGTTGTTTCGTTTCTTCTGATAGTAACACCTTCTTTTACTTGCTTAACTTTTCCAAATAGTTTTTGTAGCCAATCTAAAGTTTCAGGAGCTTTAGCTTGCCCGGATAAAGTGTTACCTATAATAGAAGTTATAGTTTTTGCGGTAGCTTTGCCGTATTGTTCTTCTAATTGCGGTAGTTCCTGTAATCCCAAACAAATTGAAACCTTATTGCTACGTGCAGTAGAAAGTAGTGTTGCAAGTTGATAAAAATATAATGTGGGACATTCATCTACTATGATTGAAGTAGGGTAGTTACCTTTTGTATTGACAAGTCTAGTTAATCGGTTAATGATAAGTGCATTTAAAGCACTATTCATGCTTTGTGTTTTAGGGTTATTTGCAATGATAAGATAACTAGGGTCTTTTTTATCTGATACTTTTAAATTGAAATCATTGCCACTAAATACCCAAAAAGATTCTTTAGTAGCCAGTCTTGATAACTGTACTTTTAGACTTGCCATCTGTCCTTCTAATTGGTCCACTGCTCCTGATTTATATGCAGCTTCAAATGGGGAAACTAGTGATTTTAATTCAGGTTCGGAAAAGAGGACTTTAAAAAGTACGTCATATTCTTGATTAAGGAAAGCCAGTACATGCGGTAAATCTGAATATTTGCCATTCTCGTATCTAGACCAAAAATAAATAGAAGCTGCTAACAAGTTTACTGCTGATGTTTTAAAAAAATCGCTATTACCTCCACTTCCTTTGTCGCCTTTTTGTAAACTCTCATATAATGCTTCTGCCGTTTCTGTTGCATCTGCTAGGATTTCTATATATTCTCGTTTCAATGGGTTTATTCTTCTACTATATTCAATATCAGAAAAATTAATGACATTGAACTTGAAATTACTTGGTATTTTTCCTAATTGCTTGTTCTTTTGATAATTATAATATGCAATTTTGGCAAGTTCAGGAAATTTGAAGTCGTAAACAACTTCTGCAAATCCTTTAGCTGAATGTTGTCTTATAAAAGAATTTATAACAGAAAAAGATTTACCACTTCCAGGCGTTCCTATTACGAAAGTTCCACGAAAACAGTTACATATATTCAGCCACCCATTATGCCACTTTCTATTGTAGAAAAACTTCATCGGAATATTGACAGAGAATTCTGTTTCTACCTTGTCTTTAGATTGTTCAAAGCTTTCATTCTCTATATTAAATCTATCTTTCATAAAGTTTGATTTAATACGTTTGGAAATGTTATCTAGAGCTGAATTTATTAATGTCGCTCCAATTATTGATAGTATAATGTAAGCTATATTATACCATTCTAAACTAGTTTCTCCTTTTTCTTTAAAGAAAAGAAAGCATATACTTCCAAAGAACATTATGAATCCAAAGATTAAAGGAAAAATGATTTGTTTAGTCGGGTCTAATTCTAAATCCTTTTTTGAACGTGTTCCAATGCAAGTAACCATTATAATAAAGAATGTAAATAGTTTACTATAAAGAATATTAGAATAGATAGGAATTTTTGCCATTTTTGATAATAAGGGCATAATTTGTTCACTAAAGGGAAAATGAACAAATAGTAGAATCTCTATGCAAACAGTTATATAAATGAATGCTTGCATGAATCCATATAGTTTTTGTAATTCTTTGCTTTCTTCCATGATTTAATCGGGTATTTTAACTTTTTCAGGTTCCTCACATTGAAAAGCCTTGAAATCTTCTATAGCTAATTTCAAGTCTTCTAAAAAATTGCTATTGCAACCTTTTTCTACTGCTATCTGGTAATATGCTTCCATTGCTTGGACGGAACAAATATCTGTTCCGCATATTACAAAAGCTGGAATGTCTTCTAATAGGCACTTGTGTAATAATCTTTTTTGGTCTTTCATTTTATTAATTCAAATGAAAATACCACTCTTTTATGCAGTGAGAGTGGTATTGGTTTTTATTTTTTGGTATCATAATAATGTTCTCTTATCGTCCATGCCGGGCAGAACCCGGAA
>USTA01000199.1 GCA_900557475.1 uncultured Clostridium sp.
AAAGAGTTAGAATTGAAATTGAAAACGACAATTTATTAAACTTTACTAATGAGTTTTATAAAAAATATGGATATACAAAAGAATAGAATTGTGTCTAAAATTTTAAGAAACAATAAAAGAGGAGGAAACTATGGATTTAATGGATAATATTCCAGATAACGGTAGGAAAAAAACAAAAGTAAAATTATGGTTTATAATAGTTATGGTGCTTATTATAATACTAATTATAGCAGCAGCAGGTATTTGGATGTATAGTCAAAATTTAGCTAAAAATCAGTTTAAATTCTATATAGATGGAGTAAAAAAGGCTGGATATACGGATACAATGTTTTTAAACGATGGAACTAATACTTATGTTTCAATAAGTGAAATAGCACCACTTTTAGGAAACTATAAAGTATTTAATGGAGGATATCAGCAATTTACAGAAGATACAACAAAATGTTATGCAAATAATTCAAAAGAGATTGTTACATTTGAAGCAGCATCAAATAGGATATATAAGTATAATGCTATTGGAGAATCAAATTTGGAGAGTCAAAGTTTTGATTTGACAAGACCAATAAAGACATCAGGATCTAATCTTTACATTTGTTTAGAAGATTTAAAAAGAGCATTTAATGCTATGGTAACTTTAGATAGTACAAAAAATTCTTTATCTATTTTTACATTAAATTATTTAACAGAGTATTATTCAGAACAGATTGAAAATGCTGCACTTACTTCTAAAAATACTAATTTTTCAGAGGAAGTATTGTTTAATAATCAAAAGGCACTTCTTTATAATTTGGTAGTTGTAGTTGACCCAGATACAAAATTATATGGAGTTGCTAGTTTAGAGAGCCCAACTGTACCAATAATAGGAACAAGATATAGTAGCCTAGAATTTATGGAAGGTAATAATGACTTTATAGCTAAAACTTCAGGTCAGAATCAAAAAGTTGGAATAATAGCAAGTGATGGAATAACAAAAGTAAGATTAGAGTATGACAATATAAGTGTTATTGATAAAAACTTAGGTCTTTATTTAGTTACAAGTAATAATAAACAAGGTGTAGTAAACAAAAATGGAAAGACAATAGTTTACCAAGACTATGACCAAATAGGATTAAATAATAATTTAGTTGATCAAAATGTTACTAATAAATATATATTATTTGACAATTGTATCCCTGTTAAAAGAAATGGACTATGGGGAATAGTAGATATAGAGGGAAAAGAAATATTACCTTTAGAATATGATGGAATTGGATGTGATGCAGATAATTCTAGTGATCCAAGATTTTCTGACGTAATAGTTATTCCAGAATTAGAAGCCATTGTAATAGAAAAAGATGAAGTAAATGGACAGTCGAGAGTAAAGAAATATGGCATGGTAAAAAAAGATGGAAGCCATTTTATAAATTATGTTTTAGATACGGTATATTCAATTACTGCTCAGGGAAAAACGGTATTTTGTGGTTATGTACAAAACCAAATTATTGATATAGTAGATTTTATATATCAAGAGCAAGCAGGAAATAGTAATCAAACTAAAGAAAATAATGATGTAAATGAACAAAATAATCAAAATGAAAACAATATAAATAATGAATCTCATAATAAAAATGATACAGACACTTTGAATAATACAAATACTTAAATGTAAGGAGGAGCAAGAGGCGTAATGGAAACAAATCAAATAATAGTAACACTGGTTACAGTAGCTTTATTATTACTTCTATATTATTTGGCAACATATGAAAAGAAAAAGCAAGAAAAAGAAATAAAAAAAATGCAAGAAAATCTAAAAGAGGGAGACAAAATAATTTCATATACAGGCTTAACTGGAATAATAAAGGAAGTATTAGATGATAGAATAATTATCTTGTTAAACCCTAATAAAATGGAAGTATCATTAGAAAAATGGGCAATTGCTGGACTTGATGAAAGAAATATCTATGAAGCAAATGCAAAAGAAGATAAAAAGGAAACAG
Organism: uncultured Clostridium sp.; assembly: GCA_900557475.1. Lineage (GTDB taxonomy): Bacteria > Bacillota > Clostridia > TANB77 > CAG-508 > CAG-793. The sequence goes on from USTA01000199.1 coordinate 1,977, forward strand.
AAGAAAAGAATAAGGATAAATAAAGTAATAAATATGCAAAACCTACAATATAATTTACTTAGAAAAGGAGGTTTTGCATATGGATAAAACTGAGAAACAAAAAGGATTTTGTGAAAGTTTAAAAAAAGTAGTATTTGGAAGTGTAATTGCATTTGGAATAACTGCAATAGGACTTGTAATAGTAACACTTTTACTTACATATACAAACATATCTGAAAATATAATAAATGTAGCAATAATAACAATTTCAGCATTAAGTATATTAATAGGAAGTATAATAGGTGCATTAAATATTAAGAAAAATGGAATTTTTAATGGTGCACTAGTTGGACTTATATATATACTCACAATATATTTATTATCTAGTATATTAGTTACTGGTTTTGAAATTAATGCACAAGCAATAATCATGATGGTATGTACAATTTTAGCAGGAATGGTAGGTGGAATTGTTGGCGTAAATTTTCATAAATGACACTACCGCTTAAAGAGAAAGGGATATAGAAATGAAAGCACAAAAAAAGTTAAATCTGATATTAATTACACTAATAATTGTATTAATTAGTATAATATCATTTGTAGGAATTTTTTATCAAAACAAAAATGAAATGAAAGACAGAATACCTGACTATACTCTAGGAACAGACTTAGATGGTTATAGAAGGGTTATTCATTTCATTTTTGTTTTGATAAAAAATTCCTA
>USTA01000200.1 GCA_900557475.1 uncultured Clostridium sp.
TTAACTCTCTTTTATCTATTTTAATAAATTTTTTATTTAATTCTTTATTTATTATTTCTCCAACAATCATACCATGTTCCCCTAGTTCATCAAATCCTAATGAAATAAGTGAACCAGGATATACAATATTAGTTTTATCATCTCTTTTATGTATATGTCCTAATGCAATGTAATCAAAATCCTTTTCTATAAGATCTGCCTTTTTTACTGGATTATATATTGATTCTGATAAATCTCCATGTGTTATTAAAATATTTATTTTATTTTTATCAAGATTTTCAATTTCTTCTAATTTATTTTCTAACATTTCAAAATCATTAAATCCATATCCATATATATTTGCATCACTATTTTCCACTTTTTCTACTCTATTTGTGAATATTTTTACATTACTTGCCCATGAAAATGTATTATAATATGAATTTTTTATATTAGGGTCATGATTTCCTGGTGCTATATATATTTTAGTATTTGGAATCTCTTTAAATAAATTATTTAAATATTCTATACTGCTCTCTCTAATATACTCATTTTCATATAAATCCCCACTTATAAATAGATATTCTATATTATTTTCTTTTATAAATTGTATTACATCTTTTAAAGCCTGCCTTTGTTCTAGTCTCCTTTTTGTTCCCAAATCTGCTCTATCACTAATTGTTTTAAATGGTATATCTAAGTGCACGTCTGCAATATGTACAAATTTCATATTAAATTCCTTTCTTTTTTACTCTTCCCATCGTATAATTATAAATATTTTTTATATTTTATCATACAAACAAAGGTTCTGCAATACCTTATTTTTTAAAAATTATATTAAATTATATAAGTGTCTCATTATCAGGTTTTACATTTGCTACTAGATGAAAAAGAACTCAAATTATAAATAATTCGAGTTCTTTTTTCATCTAGTCTGTTCCAAATAATTCGTCAAATTTTGCCTCTAATTCTTTTTGTATATCTATATCATCATCTGATACATCTTGCATCACGCCTGTTTTTTCTTCTTCAAGTCCCGGAAGTACGCTTATATTTTCTTCCATGTTTTTATTATTCGGTATTGATGGAATATCAAAATTTAATAAATTTTCTTCTTTTTTTGGTTCGCCTATATTTGAATTTTCATTGTTATTTACTACTTCTCTATCTGCAACATCTTCTGAAGGTTCAAATAGTGAATCTAAAGATTCTATTTTAGTTTCTTCTTCCCTTTCCAAGTTTTCATTTCCTGTATAAGGATTATTTGGATTAAACTTTCTCCAATTACCTCTTTCTGGTGTTTCATATTCATTATGATCTATTTTTGTAGCTGTAAAGTCTCTTATCATTGGAGATTGGAAATACCAGAACTTTTTTGCTTTTATTGGCTTTAGTCCTTTTTCAAATATAATACATTCATTATTGTCCATTCTTCTTAATTCATCAGGTGTCATCAATGCTCTTGCCATTATTTGATTTGATTCACTAAATCCTGTTCTTACATCTATATTATTTCTGTTTGTCGATTTACTATTATGTGTTATTGTTTTTTCACCTAATTCTTTTGAAAAATATTCTACTGTTGCAAATGAGTTACTTCCTAAAAATACATGTGTATCGCAGTTACCAATTATAGTTTCATATGATTTATCATAGATTGCTTTAAGCTGATCTAGGTTTTGCAATATTACACTAAAAGATATACCTCTACTTCTACTTGTTGATATTTTTTTATCAAAGTCCGGTATTTGTCCAATATTAGCAAACTCGTCAAGAATAAAGAATGTTTTTATTGGTAACTTTCCTCCATTTTTATCTGCAAAATCATATAATTGTTGTATCATTTGCGAGAAAAATATTGTTAGTAAGAAGTCATATGCTGCGTGTGTATCTGAAGATACTACATATAATGCAGTCTTCTTCGTTGCAATATCATCAAAGTTTATTGTATTTGTTGATGTTACATCTGCAATATCTTTAGAGTCGAATTTTCCAAGCTTTGATTGTAAGGTACTTAAAATTGAACCATATGTTTTTTCTGATGCAATTTCTACTGATTTGTAGTTCATTCTTGCTGGATGGTCATATGGCAATTGACTCATAAGCTCTGTAAGCAGGTTACTTCCCCCATTTGTATTTGCGGCTCTAACTAGCTCTGCACAGCTAGCCAAATTTTGCTCTTCAGGAGGCCTTGTAGCTATTAAATAGTAAATTAGTGATTTTAATAATATTTCTGCCATATTGTCCCAATACGGATCTGATGCACTACCTTCTGTTTGTTGTCCTTTTACTATTGTATTTGCAATAACGTCAACATCTATTTCACTTCTTATATGTTGAATTGGGTTATAACTATCGCTACTTGATGGATTGACTAAGTTTAATATTTTTATTTCGTAACCATTCTTTTTTAAATATCCTGCCGTTGTATCATATATTTCACCTTTTGGATCCGTAAAAATATATGAACCTAATAATTGATGTGCATTAGGAATTGTATATGAAGATGATTTACCAGAACCAGAACCACCGACAATTAATACGTTTATATTTCCTAATTTATTTAGGGGTAAATAATTATTTTGTGCTAGTATAAGTCCTGAATTACGACTCAAGACTCTATATTGCTCACCATTTTCACTCCAATCACTTGAGCCATGTTCTATATCTTGATATTCTGTTTTATCCCTAC
>USTA01000201.1 GCA_900557475.1 uncultured Clostridium sp.
AATCAATCAATGTTTTAACAGGGTCAGTAAAAATATTTATATAAAGAAGAAATGTAACAAAATCAGTGACAGTAACCATATTTTTTGTAATCATAATTCCACCGGCAACAATAACCACAAGATTAATCATGGTATTAAAGCCGGTAAGTCCTGCATTGTAACCACCCATATATTTGTAATTATTTTTCTTTGCCTCTAAAAATGCCTTGTTTCCAACTTCAAACTTATCATTTTCCAACTCTTCATTGGCAAAAGATTTTACTACTCTTATTCCTGATAAATTATCTTCAATCTGCTCATTAATGGCAGCTATTTTCTTTCTATTTATTCTAAATGTCTGCTTCATTTTCTTATTAAAGAAATATGCATAGACAATCATAAATGGAACAAGTGCAAATGCAGCTATTGCCAGTTTTTTGTCAATGCTTAATAATATACACAATGCACCAATAATTTTTATAACTGATATGGTAACATTTTCAGGTCCATGATGAAGTAACTCTGTTATGTCAAATAAATCAGAAGTGATTCTGGACATTAGCTGACCTACTTTTTGGTCATCAAAAAATGAAAATGGCATTTTTTGAAAATGTGCAAATATCTCCGCTCTCATATCGTATTCTATTTTTGCCCCCATAACATGACCGTAATTTGATATAAAATAATTGCAGTATACTTGAATTATTATTAAAATAAATACAGCTATTGCAATACTTATAATGTGCTTAAATGCTTCACCTGCATCCATGTACACCACTGTTGAAGTAATATATCTTACCACCAAAGGTATTACAAGGGCTACCATAGATGCAATGATGGCAAAAAATGTATCTGCAAAAAACACTTTTTTATAGGGCTTATAGTAGCCAATCATTTTCTTTAAATTTTCTTTCATGACTTTTTCCTTTTTTGTTTCTCTTAATATTTTCCTTATTTAAAATTTTTAATACTACATCCTTACTTATAGACGAAACTAAACTCCTTATACCATACAAAGTAAAATCCTGTATGGTAAAGGAGTTTTATTTCTTTATTTATTATGCATTATTAGTCCATTAATGATTCTAATGTTTTTCTAATTGCTAAAATGAATTCTTCTGTATTTAATTTCTTCTTGTTTTCTAATGTTGAAATTAAATATAAATCACCTGTCATTTCACCATTTTCGATTGTGTCAATACAAGCCTTTTCAAGTTTGTCTGCAAATGCCATAAGATCTGGAAGATTGTCAATTTCTCCTCTCTTTCTAAGAGCACCTGTCCATGCAAAAATTGTTGCAATAGGGTTTGTTGATGTTTCTTCACCCTTTAAGTACTTGTAGTAATGTCTCTGAACTGTTCCGTGAGCTGCTTCATATTCATAGTATCCCTTTGGTGAAGCAAGCACTGATGTCATCATTGAAAGTGAACCAAATGCTGTAGCAACCATGTCTGACATAACATCACCATCATAGTTTTTACAAGCCCAAATATATCCACCTTCTGATCTCATAACACGGGCAACTGCATCATCAATAAGTGTGTAGAAATATTCGATTCCTGCAGCGTCAAATTTTTCCTTATATTCAGCTTCAAAAATATCATTGAAGATATCCTTGAATGTATGGTCATACTTCTTTGAAATAGTATCTTTTGTAGCAAACCATAAATCCTGTTTTGTATCAAGGGCAAAATTAAAACAACTTCTTGCAAAGCTTTCAATTGATTCATTAATATTGTGCATACCCTGAATAATGCCCGGTGTTTCAAAGTTGTGAATCAACTCTCTTGTTTCTTCTCCTGCTTCGTTTGTATAAACAAGTTCTGCTTTTCCGGCTGCAGGAATTTTCATTTCAACACCCTTATAAACATCACCGTATGCATGACGTGCAATAGTAATTGGCTTTGTCCAATTTTTTACATATGGCTCAATACCTTTTACAATAATTGGAGCTCTGAAAACTGTACCATCTAAAATAGCTCTGATAGTTCCGTTAGGGCTCTTCCACATTTCTTTTAAATTGTACTCAGGCATTCTTGCTGCATTTGGTGTAATAGTTGCACATTTAACAGCTACTCCGTATTTCTTTGTAGCTTCTGCTGAATCAAAAGTAACCTGATCATTAGTTTCATTTCTGTACTTTAGACCTAAATCATAGTACTCTGTCTTTAAATCAACGAATGGTAATAACAACTCATCTTTTATCATCTTCCAAAGAATTCTTGTCATTTCGTCTCCATCCATTTCTACTAATGGAGTAGTCATTTTAATTTTTTCCATCATAAGTCCTCCTAAATCTAATGTAGTATCCTTGTAGATTATATCGAACTTCTGTGGGAATGTAAAGAAATAACCACTTTCAAAAATTTTTTCCTAACTTTATCAGCTAAATATTCCCTTAGCGTTAATAAGTCCTGCCCCTTGTCTGTTTTTATCCATAAGCATATCAATTGCACTTTCTTTTAATATCTTCTTGCACTGATTATTTGACAAATTTTCATTTTTAGAAAGCATTAATGCTATAACACCTGTAACAATTGGTGTAGCCATTGAAGTTCCACTTTTTACCACATAATAATATTTTTTTTGCCACAAATTTGAACAACTTACGATTCTATTTGCCGGGGCTAATATATCAGGCTTTATTATGCATTGTTTTGTTGGACCTCTTCCTGAATAATTATA
>USTA01000202.1 GCA_900557475.1 uncultured Clostridium sp.
GCTATTGGTACATCTGCACCAGAACTATTTATTACTATCTCTTCTGCTATTTCCAAAAATGAAGATTTAATTATTGGAAACGCAATAGGAAGTAATTTTTGTAATTTATTTTTTATTATAGGAATTTTGGCTTTATTTCATCCAATATATATTGACCCCAAAGTAAAAAAAATTCACATACCAATTTCTTTTTTTGCCACATTGTTACTTTCACTAATGATCATCTTTAGTAATGTTCCTTATACTATTACAAGGATAGGTGCTAGTATTCTCATCCTTTTATTTATTATATATTTTTCATATCCAATCTTTAATCATTTTAAAGACATTATGAAAACACTAAAAAAAGATAAAAAGAATAAAAGTTCAAAAAAAATAAATCTTGCTCTTTCTATATTTTTCGTTATTTTAGGAAGTGTTCTACTAAAGTTTGGTGGAGATTTTGTTGTCGAAAGCTCTAGTAATATTTCAGTAATTTTAGGACTTAGTGAAGAAATCATTGGAGCAACTGTTATTGCATTCGGTACTGCTCTTCCAGAACTAGTCACTTCTATTTTTGCTATTATTAATAAAAACTCTGGCTTAGCAATTGGAAATTTAGTAAGTTCTTGCATTTTAAATTTACTTTTGATACTAGGAACAGGAAGTCTAATTCTTCCACTTCATTTCTCATATGAATTTATTAGACAGCTGACTTTCTTAATATTGGGTACTTTTGTGTTATGGCTTATTAACTTTATTGGTAGAAAAAACTATATTACTAGATTTAAAGGGATTATATTGCTTCTTATTTTTACAATATATGTTGTATCCCTATTTGTCTAATTTTTTATTTATTTAATTTAAGAGTTAGGTCACAATTTGCAAAAATATATTTGGTATATTTTTGAAATTATGTTGAACTTTTTATAAATTTATTATATAATTGATTTATTCATTTTTCTTATGGTAATTTAATGTTCAATTTTATAAATAAATTTTTTATATTTTTACTTGCATTAATTTTAATAATTAGTATATTTTTTATTCCTATTATATACCCTACTGAATTTCAATTTTCACCTGAAATAAATGATAGCTTAATTATAAGTGGAAACGGATTTTGTTGGCCTCTCCCTGGCTTTACTTATATATCTTCTTACTTTGGAAAACGTACATCTCCTACATCTGGTGCTTCCACTTATCATTCTGGTATAGACATTCCTGCTCCTACCGGAAGTAGCATTTATGCGGTAGATTCAGGCTATATAACCTTTGCCAGTTGGGGAGCTGGTGGTGGATATACTTTAGTCCTTGAATTAGATAATTCAAAAACTTCCATTTCTTATTGCCATTTATCACCTACATATATTGTAACTAGAAATCAATTTGTAAAAAAAGGTGAACACATTGGATTTGTTGGACCAAAAAATGTATATGGCATAAACAATAATCCTTATAGAGATGAAAATGGTAATCCCACAAATGGAGCAACAACTGGTCCTCATTTGCATTTAACAATAAAAGAAGACGGCATTGCCGTCGATCCTCTTTTATATTTTTAATTACATATCATCTTCATTTTGTGTATTATTTTCATTTTTCTTTTTATCATCATTTTCAACTATATAGTTTTCTTCTTCTTCCTTTATGCTTTCAGCTAAGTCTTCATCACTACAATTTCCATCGCAATGTAAGCAGTCACACTCTACACAATCATCCCAGTCTAATTCTATTATTTTATGGCAATTTGGGCATTCTATTTCATCTTTTAAATCTTCATCTTGACCTACTACAAATTCATAATTACAGTATGGACATTCTATTTCAAATTCATAATCATTATCATGCATTTCATCTTTACAATGTCCACAGTCACAACTGCCTTCGCAGTCACCATCACAATCTCCGCTACATTCACCGTCACATTCGCAATCGTCATCATATTCATAAATATCTTCTTCTATTCTTTTTAAAGATTTATGCATTTTCTTAACTTTCTTTTCTAACTCAAATTGTCTTTCTTCTAATTGAGAAAGTGTATCAATTGTATCAAATACACTTACAATAAGCTCTGTAATCTTTTCTTTTGCAAGAGCTAAATCCTTTGGATCTTTAATCCCATTTTCTAAGTCTGAAATAATTTTTTTATAACTTTTATTAAATTCTGTCATAAAAACTTCCTTTCTATATTCTTTCCATATATTCACCTGTTCTAGTATCTATTCTAACGATATCACCGATATTTACAAACATTGGAACTGTTATATTATAACCATTTTCAAGTGTTGCTGGTTTTCCTGATGTTGTTGCTGTATTTCCTGCAAAACCTGGTTCTGTATATGTAACTTCCAATTCTACAAATATTGGTGGCTCTATTGAAAATACTTTTCCTTTATATGAAAGAACTTTAACATCCATATTTTCTTTTAAGAATTTTAAACTATCTCCTAATTGGTCTGCATTAAGTGGTATTTGTTCATATGTTTCATTATCCATGAAATAATATAATCCACTATCTTCATATAAATATTGCATATCTTTCTTTTCAATTTCTGCTGCTGGATACTTTTCTGATGGATTAAATGTTTTTTCTAATACACTTCCTGTGATTACATTTTTAATTTTTGTTCTAACAAAAGCTGAACCCTTTCCTGGTTTTACATGTTGAAATTCAA
>USTA01000203.1 GCA_900557475.1 uncultured Clostridium sp.
TCTAATTCTTTTTTTGCTGATGCTAATTTGTTTTCTGCATTATTAAATTCTGTATTTGCTTTTACTTCATTTGCCTTTAATTCATTTTCTGCTTTTTCTAATCCCACTTTTCCAGAATTTATTTTGTTTTCAGCTTCTTTTATCTGATTTTCTCCATCTGCCTTTTTTGTATTAAACTCATCTTCTGCCTTTTTTATTTCTTCATTTGCATTTTCTATTAGTTCATCATATCTTGCTTTTTCTCTCGTTTCTTTTATTTCTTCTATTTTATCTTTAGTACTTTCTACATATTCTTCATATTTTTTAGATGATGTCTCATATTTTTTGCTATCCTTTAGTGTTATATATATTTCAGTAAAAACATCACTTTTTACATTTTCTTTGTTTACATATATGTATGAATTTATTGTTCCAGAGCCTAATTTACTTGTACCTCTATCTCTTGAAATATATAAAGGACTTTCTACTATTCCAGTTATTTTTAGTTCTAATACATCTAGTATTTCGTTGTCTTCATTTTTTTCTATTTGTATTGTGTCACCAATGTTTTTATTTACACTTTTTAAAAAGTTTGCTTCTACTGCACATTCATTTTTATTTACTGGTAAACTTCCCTCTACAACTTTTGGCTTGTTTACCTCATCTGCTATAAGTATTTTTGCTACCAATTCTTTATTATTTGTATTTACTAATGCGTCCTCTGAATATGACCCATACACTTTTTCTACATTTTCTATTTTTTCTAATTCCTCAATATCTTCGTCTGTCAATCCTAAAGTTGAAAGAATTTCTATATCATATACATTTTGGTCTTTATAATATTTATCCAAAGTATCTATCATGTCTGGCGAAGTAGCTCTTAGACCTGCAAAGAAACCAACTCCTAAAAGTGCCATAAGTAAAATAGAAATAAATCTCTTATATGATGTTTTTATTTCTTTTAAAGAATCTTTTAATAAGGCTTTTTTCATTATACCGCCTCCTACCATTCAATTTCTTCAATTGGCACTTGATTTTCATTAATTGTAATACTTTCTGCCGTTCCATTTTTAAATCTAATAACTTTATCTGCCATTGGCGCAATTGCAGCATTATGTGTAATTATTATTACTGTCATTTTCTCTTTTCTTGCTGTGTCTTGCAAAAGTTTCAATATTTGTTTTCCTGTTTTATAATCTAAAGCACCTGTTGGTTCATCACATAGTAATAATTTTGGATTTTTTGCAATTGCTCTTGCTATTGCTACTCTTTGCTGCTCTCCTCCTGATAACTGTGATGGAAAATTCTTTTTTCTATCTGCTAGTCCAACCTTATCCAATATTTCAGATGGATTCAATGATTTTTTGCATATTTGTGTTGCAAGTTCTACGTTTTCAAGAGCTGTTAAATTTTGAACCAAATTATAGAATTGAAAAACAAATCCAATGTCTTCTCTTCTATATTTTATTAACTCCTTGTTTTTTAATTTAGCTACATCTTTCCCATCAACAAAAACATTTCCACTTGTTACATTATCCATTCCACCTAATATGTTAAGTGCTGTTGTTTTTCCAGCACCACTAGGCCCAACGATTACTACTAGTTCCCCTTTTTCAATCTCCATATTTGCATTACTTAAAGCGTGAATTTTAACTTCCCCCATTACATAATCTTTACATACATTTTTAAATTCTATATATGCCATTTTTTCCTCCTTTTAGGATTTTTTACATAATGCTTTCACACTATTTTCATGCTTTCACACTATTTTCGTATTATTATAGTATATATTAAATGACAATTTTTCTCAAGTATATTTCATAAAAAATGAACTAAAATTCTCTGATTATTCATATTATTTGCTTATATTTTCTTTTTTTAATTAATAAACGGTACCAGCATACTGGCACCGCTTTTCCATAAGTGAGACAATTATTATATTATTTATAACTTTCTGTATCAGGAATTTTCATATATTCGTCAGTCACATTATCTATTTCAAAGTTATAATTTACAATTGTGTCTCCTATTGTATTTCCAATAATAAGTCCCGTTTCCCTTTCTATCCAATACTTATTATTATCTTTTGTTACTATTAGATAAGTTTCTTTTCCTAAAAATTTTTCTTCGTTAATATATTTTACATTATCCTTAATTTCAAAATAAATCATTTCATCATATAATTTTGCTGGTTCAAATTCCATTTCTGATTTACTATTTGTTTCTCCATTTATATAATAATAAGTAGTTCCATTTTTAAATTTAGCTAAATGTATTTTATTATCTTTATCTTCATATACTTCACATATTCCTTCTTGTCCTTTTTCATTATACGAAAATACCTTTGCACTAAAAGCTCCATCTTTTATCCAGTATCTGCTCTTTTCTACATTTCCATTTTGACTTATTATATTAACTATATAAGAATAATTATTAATATCCTTCATTGTTTTTGCTTTCTTTTCTAACTCATTAATTGTAAGTTTATTTTTGTTTAATAGTATACACATTATAGATATTAAGATTAATATAATACATATTATAACTATTGATATTATTAATTTTTTATGTTTTTTCATAAGTTTTTCTCCTTAATATTTTATCTTATTTATAGAATATCACTATAAAATATAGTTGTCAATAAACATTTTATCCTCTTAATTCTGCATTATTTT
>USTA01000204.1 GCA_900557475.1 uncultured Clostridium sp.
TGTACCAATGTTTGGAGGAAGTGCGGCAGATGATGATTTAACAGGAAAATGGAAAATATTTACTAGTGACAAAGTATTTTCAGAAGGTGTAGCAGTTGCATTTTTCTATACAAACAAAAAAATTGCTAATGTATACACAGGAAAGTATCATGAAACTGTAAACTCAGGTATAATTACTGAAATAGCAGGAAAAAGAACTTTAAAAGAAATAGATGGAATGCCGGCAATGAAGCAATATGCAGAATGGACAGGATTTAAAACTAGAAATTTAATGGGAGACAAAATTTTAACAGCATCTATATTAAAACCACTAGGAGTAAAAACTCCAACTGGAAATGTAACATTAATTAGGCATCCAATGGCAGGCAATAGTGATTACAGTATAAACGTAGGAAATGATTTAGCTGTGAATACAGCAGTAATTCAAATGCAAGCAAATTTGGACGAATTAATAAAAGCTCCAAAAATAGTTTTACGTGAACTAAAAGAAAAAGTAAATGATAATGCAGCAGCATATTTATTTATACATTGTGGTGGAAGAAAAATTGCAATTGGAGATAGAATAGACGAAGTTGCAGAATATATAAAAGAAGAAGCAGGAGACGTACCATTTATTATGCCATTTACTTTTGGAGAATATGGAAGAGCAGAGCATGAAGCAAATAATATGGGAGGGCTTATGCTATCTGAAACAGCATTTTGCAAATAATTTATATAAATAAAACTTAAGAGGAGGAATTTATAAATGGGAATTGAAAAATTTGTACTTAATGAAACATCATATTTTGGTGAAGGGGCTAGAAAAGTATTGCCAGAAGAAATAAAGAAAAGAGGATTTAAAAAAGTTTTAGTTGTAACAGATGAAGCTTTGTATAAGGCAAATGTAAGTTCTAAAATAACGGATTTACTAGAAGCTAATAATATAGAATATGTGTTATATCATGATGTAAAACCAAATCCACCAATCGAAAATGTTTTGGCAGGAGTTAAAATGTGCAAAGACTTTAATGCAGATTTAATTGTTGCAGTTGGTGGTGGATCAAGTATAGATACAGCAAAAGGAATAAGCATTGTAATGACTAATCCAGAAAGAAGTGATATAGTTTCTTTAAATGGACTTTCTAATACAGAAAATAAAGGATTACCTATTATTGCAATTCCAACAACTGCGGGAACAGCAGCAGAGGTAACAATAAACTATGTTATAACAGATACAAAAAGAGAAGTAAAAATGGTATGTGTTGACGAGCACGATATTCCAATAATAGCAATTATAGATACAGAACTTATGGCATCTATGCCAAAAAGCGTTGCATCTTCAACAGGAATGGACGCTTTAACTCATGCAATTGAGGGATATATAACAAAATCAAGAAATATAATGTCACAAATGTTTTCAATGAAAGCAATTCAACTTATTTATGATAACTTAGGAAAGGCTGTAAATGAAAAGGACCAAGACGCAATAAATAAAGTAGGTCTAGGGCAATATATTGCAGGAATGGCTTTTTCAAATGTAGGACTTGGAATAGTTCATTCAATGGCACATCAATTAGGTGCAGTATATGATACACCACATGGTTTAGCAAATGCAATTTTACTTCCGACAGTTATGGAATTTAACGGAGAAGTAAGCTATGAAGAATATAGACAAATTCTTACAGAAGCAATGCACATTGACGCAACAGAATTCACAAAAGAAGAAGTTATTAAAACATTCTGTGAATGTATAAGAAATCTATCTTATGATGTTGGAATTACTCAAACAGTAAAAGATGTAGGCGCTAAAAAAGAAGATTTTGAAATGCTTGCAGATAAAGCAATGGTAGATCCATGTAAGCCAGGAAATCCAAGAGAAGTAACAAAAGAAGACTTCATAAAATTATATAATAAAGCTTGGTAAATTTTATATAAAAGTAAAGAGCCGGTTGGTGCAAAAGCACTAGCTGGCTCTTTAAAGCAATATTCAATTTTTATGAGGCAGAGGGCATAACGGACAACCGTCAAACCCCGAGAAAACCTCGGGGATTACCCAGCCTAAGTCCTGTCCATCTTCTGTGCAAAGATGGATCATGGAGTAATTTTCTCCAAGCGGAACATGTGTATCTATCAAATTGTATGGAACATATAAGCTCCTTTCAATTTGATACGAGTCTGTTTCCGAGTCGTGCTGTAAATAAGATACACCATTTACAACAACTTTGGTTCCAGCAGTAATGAATGCTGTTTTTCCAGATCCAAATTCCCGGCTAGACTCATAGTAAAGTGAGTCAAAGCTTACAACTGCAGGTCCCATGTGTGAAGGTACAGCTTCCGGCATAGATAATGGTGCTGCCAATGTTTTTATACTAGACATTGAGCCAATTGCCACCATAATTACTGCTGCTAATAAATATTGCCGCCTTTTCATTCTTCAGTTCCTCCTTATGTGGTATGAAAAGATTTACAGTTTCAAACCCAAAACGGTTCTATTTATGATTATACCATAATTATATGTAAATGTAAATATTATACAAATGCATTTACATAATAAAAAGAAAAGAGGCTTTTGTATATTAAATATTTTTTTATAAATAAGAATCTGTACTAAAATTTATATAATAA
>USTA01000205.1 GCA_900557475.1 uncultured Clostridium sp.
GATTGGAAACTAAATTGGTTCCAAGGGCTGGATATGAATTAAAAACAGTTGAGTCTTATGGAATATCTAGAAGCTTAACATTGCAAAATATAAAGAGATTAGTAAAAACAATTGGCTCAATTGGAGAAGCAAAGAAAATATTAGAGGAATTTAAACCAGATTTAGTAATAGGAACAGGCGGATATATTTGTATATCTGTATGTTCTGCTGCAAAAAAAATAAAAATACCATATATAATACATGAAAGTAATGTGCTCCCAGGTGTTGCAACTAAGATGCTAGCGAAAAATGCTAAAAAAATATTAGTTGGATTTGAAGAGGCGAAAGATAGACTTCCAAAGGCCAAAAAGATAGTTGTAACAGGAACTCCAACTAAAGTTAAAAAACTTAATTTAACAGAAGATGAAATTAAAGAAAAAAAGAAAAAATTAGGATTTAATGAAACAAAACCATTAGTTTTAGTATTTGGGGGAAGTCAAGGCGCTCAGGCAATAAATGAAAGTATAACAGAGATTATAAAAGAGGAAAAAAATAGTGAATATCAAATAATGTGGGCTGCTGGAATAGAACACTATAAAATTGTTAAAGCAGAATTAGAAAAAAGAAACAATTTAGATATGAACATAAGTGATGAAAAATGTGAAGATAATAAACATGGAGTATTAATACTTCCATATATATATGAAATGGAAGAAGCAATAAATATTGCAGATTTGGTAGTGTCTAGAAGTGGAGCTATGACAGTTACTGAGATTGAAAAAGTAGGAAAACCAGCAATTTTCATACCATTTCCATATGCAGCAGAAAATCATCAAGAATATAATGCAAGAGCATTAGAAAAAAAGGATGCTGCAAGAGTAATTTTAAATAAAGATTTGACAGGTAAATCATTAAATGATATGATAATAGAATTGGTTGAAAATAAAAATAAATTAAAAGAAATGGGCGAGAATGCTAATAAAATGGCAATAAGCAACGTAGAAGATAAAATTTTTAAAGAACTTTATGAAAGGAAAAGTAATGGCAGATAAATTAATAATAGTGGAATCACCTTCTAAAGCAAATACAATAAAAAAATTCCTGGGAAGCAATGTTAAGGTTGTAGCTTCTATGGGACATATAAGAGATTTACCAAAATCAAAAATGGGAATAGATATTGAAAATGATTTTGAACCTCAATATATAAATATTAGAGGAAAAGCAAGTTTAATAAATAGCTTAAAAAAAGATGCAAAAGCTGCAAAAACAGTATATCTAGCAACTGACCCTGATCGTGAAGGAGAAGCTATTGCGTGGCATTTAGCATATCTTTTAGGAATTCCAGAAGATGCTATTTGTAGAGTAACATTTAATGAAATTACAAAAGAAACTGTTAAAGAATCTATAAAAAATCCAAGAAAGATAGATAAAAATTTAACAGACGCACAGCAAGCTAGAAGAGTACTAGACAGAATAGTTGGTTATAAAATTAGTCCGATTTTATGGAAAAAGGTAAAAAGAGGACTATCAGCTGGTAGAGTTCAGTCTGTTGCAGTTAAACTTATTGTAGACAGAGAAAATGAAATAATAGCATTTATACCAGAAGAATATTGGAATATATATGCTACATTATCTAAAAACAAAGAAAAATTCATAGCTAGATTTTACGGGAAAGATGGTAAAAAGATAGAACTTCATAAAGAAGAAGAAGTAAAAGAAATTTTAAAAAATATTGAAAATGCAAAATATATTGTACAAGATGTAAAAAAAGGAGAAAAGAAAAGAACACCAGCACCACCATTTACAACTAGTACAATGCAACAGGAGTCTTCAAGAAAGTTAGGATTTGCAATCAAGAAAACGATGCAAGTTGCACAAGGACTTTATGAAGGTGTAAAAGTACCAGATAAAGGAACAGTTGGCTTAATAACATATATGAGAACTGATTCTACAAGAATTTCAGAAGAAGCAAGAGCATCTGCTAAAATGCATATTACTGAAAAATATGGTGAAAATTATTATGAAAATAGATATTATAAAACAAAATCAGGTGCTCAAGATGCACATGAAGGTATTAGACCAACATATGTTGAGCTTGAACCGGAGAAAATAAAAGATTCACTAACTTCAGACCAATATAAATTATATAGATTAATATATAATAGATTTATTGCTAGTCAGATGGCTCAAGCAGTGTATGATACAATATCAGCAAATATTACTGCAAATAGCTATAATTTTAAGGCAAATGGACAAACTTTGAAATTTAAAGGTTTTATGACTTTATATGTAGAAGATAAAGATGTAAAAACTACTGAAGATGATGAAACAAATGTACCAGAGTTAGTTGTAGGCGAAGAGGTAAAAAAAGAGAAGATAGATTCAAAGCAAAGTTTTACAGAACCACCTCCAAGATATACTGAAGCAAGTTTAGTAAAAGCATTAGAAGAAAAGGGAATAGGAAGACCAAGTACTTATGCAACAATCATTTCTACAATATTAGAAAGAAGGTATATACAAAAGGAACAAAAACAACTAGTGCCAACAGATTTAGGTAAAATAGTAAACAAACTTTTAACAGAGAATTTTAAAGATATAATAAATATTGAATTTACAGC
>USTA01000206.1 GCA_900557475.1 uncultured Clostridium sp.
TCCCGGTTTCTCTCCAGTGCAGGCAGAAAAGGTATCAATTAGATGCAATCCTTTTACCGATGGGCGGTAGTTCCTGAATGGTGTCGGTGTCTTTTCTTTTATGATGCAGCCGTTTTCCTGTATTCAGGTATAGAGAGAAACGACACAAGGAACTTTAGGGAAAAGAAATAGTAACGCTGTCTTTATCACTAAAATTATATATATAAATATTATATATACATATATTATTTGATTGACATCAACTTACGCCAAGTAACATTCAATTTATCTTGCATAATTACATAGTCTGCCATTTTCTTTTCTACCTCATTAAGAACCTCTTGATTAACTTCTTCCTTATGAATATTTACATACCTAGCCAACTGATTTATATTATTTCCTATACGTTTCATTTCCAAACAAATTTCATCCATCGAACGAATAAATTCTTTAGGGTCAATAAGACCAACTCCTTTCCTAAAGACTCTCTGTCTAAAATAATCTGACATACATTTGCTAGATTTAGAAGCTTTAGTTAGTTCTTCATATTCTAAATTCGTTAAGCGAACTTTCACTATTCTATCTCTTTTATTTGCTTTCATACTATGATACTAAATAATATATGCCCCCAAGTTGCGAGGGGGCTAAACTCCTGATTTATCAGGCAAGATTTGGTTTTTGTGTCCACAAAAACACATCTTGCTATTAATTTCTACAAACGCAAATATATAAATTACTAAACACCCTCCCAAACAAAAGGGAAAAAAATACAATTAGATAAGTTTTTTTGGTATCATAATAATGTTCTCTTATCGTCCATGCCGGGCAGAACCCGGAAAAGTACGGTATCAAATACCTTCCCGGTTTCTCTCCAGTGCAGGCAGAAAAGGTATCAATTAGATGCAATCCTTTTACCGATGGGCGGTAGTTCCTGAATGGTGTCGGTGTCTTTTCTTTTATGATGCAGCCGTTTTCCTGTATTCAAGTATAGAGAGAAACGACACAAGGAACTTTAGGGAAAAGAAGATTTTTCGTGTGGCTCTTTCTGGAACTCTGGAAGTGAAGCGTGTTAATCACATATTATATATTATTTGTTTATATATTATATATTCACATATTATTTATATATATAATATTGTATTTTGTTCCTGTTCTTTTTCCCTAATGTTTTATGGTATCAATTTTTTGCGTCCGGCTTCCGGCTGCTTTTTGTATTTGGTATCAAAAGGTCGTTCTACAGGGTGTGCCAGGAATGATAATTCGGTATCAATTTCTTTCCCTACAGTATATCAAAAAAGCATAGGGACAAAAACCCAACTTTTTAAAATATGTTTTTTTTAGATAGGGACAAAAACCCAACTTTTGATTGATTATTTGTATCATATAGTGTCTTTTTTTGTTAATAGATGTTCTTTTCCCTAAAGTTTGTGTTAAGATTATGAGAAAAGTTCCTTTTTTATGGGTTTATGTAATAAGAAAAGTTCCTTTTTTGTGTGTTGGTATGATTATCAGGTTTTTTTTATCAGCTAGTGATGGTAGTACCCTTAAAAATGAAAGGGTAACTATCTGAAAAACAACAGATAATGGTAAAAAATTAGGGACAAAAACCCAACTTCTTAGGGACAAAAACCCAACTTCTTAGGGACAAAAACCCAACTTCTTAGGGACAAAAACCCAACTTTTAGACCCCTCCTAGGGACAAAAACCCAACTTTTATTCATCTTCTTTTTCTTCTCCAATCATTCCGGGGAGTATTTCTACTTCTTTTAATAATACGGATAAACAATATTCTGCTTTATTTGAAATTTTATTCCAGTTATCTCTAACATATTCGCCTAGATAAAGCATCTTAGTTACTACTGCTTTATAGTTGCTTAATGTAATCTGTGGAATAAACTGCTGCAAATGCTCGTCCTTCATTGCAAAGTGCAAAGAACAAAAATTCGTTATCATCTTCTTTTGTCCTTTTAATAGTTCTTCTTCCTTCTTTGATAATGCAGACTTAATAACTTTGAAATTAAGTTTATAAGGCTGTGTATCGCCTGAATTACGATAAACTTCTGCCATTTCAAACCAGCAATCAGCCTGTTCAAACAAATCATCGTAAACAGGGCGTATTACACGTTTATACAAATCTTTAAATTCGGGGTATTTATCTTCTAATTTTAAGAATTTCCGAAATCTATCCACATAGATAGAAAAACCACCTTTTTCTTTCCATGAGCTAATCAGCATATACATTCTTATTGTATATCTACTTTGCGCTCTTAAAGCTATCTCTTTTATATAGCGTGTAAAACCTCTATCAACATTAATGAAAACTTTAGCAACCTCTCTATCCATTTCTAAAGAAAAACCTCTTGAATAAGGAGTTTTGGGTATATTTGCCTTAGTGAATAAACCAGTAATAGACCAACTATCCTCACCTGTTATTGGGTCTTTAACATCAAGCTCTACAGGAATACTGATTAATTTACGAACCATGCTTTTTACTTCCTTGTATTGGTCTGGATTAACGCCCAAATCCCGATATGCGATATCTACTCTTATACGGTCTGAATATTCTTGAAATAAGGATAATTGCTCGCATGGAATAGATGTACCATATTTATC
>USTA01000207.1 GCA_900557475.1 uncultured Clostridium sp.
AATGTCATTTTTAACAGCAGGTAAAAAAGAAGTAAGAGCATGGACAATTAAAAAAGGAACTAAAGCACCTGGAGCAGCTGGGAAGATTCATACAGATTTTGAAAGAGGATTCATCAAAGCAGAGATAGTATCTTTTGAAGATTTAAATAGATTAGGCTCTTATCAAAAAGCTAAAGAAGCAGGATTAGTTAGACTAGAGGGAAAAGACTATGTAATGCAAAATGGTGATGTTGTAGAATTTAAATTTAATGTATAAATATAAACATATTTTTAGATTGGTAGATAATTAATAAATCTAATCTAAAAATATGTTTTTTTAGCAAAAAAATATGAAGAATATTAATCAAAAAAAGCAAGATATTTTACGAAAACCTTGTTTTTTTGTAATATTTTTGATATATTTAGTGTACAAAAAGGAGAAAAAATGGATATATCAGAAATAGAAAATTTAGAAGAAAAAAAAGCCGTGGCAGAAAAAATTTTAAATAAAGTAAAAGATGGAAATGTAATTGGTTTTGGTTCTGGAAGTACGTCATATGTTACAGCTATAAAAATAGGAGAGTTAGTAACAAAAAATAATTTAAATATAACAGCAATACCAACTTCAAAGGTAGTAGAAGATGTATGCAAAGAATATAAAATAAAAATAGGAAATTTAATAGAAAATAAAATAGACTGGGCGTTTGATGGAGCAGATGAAGTAGATGAAAAAAATATGTGGCTAATTAAAGGAAGGGGTGCTGCAATGTTTAAAGAAAAGTTAAATATATTAGCATCACCTATTACATATATTCTTGTAGATAATTCGAAATTTGTAAATAATTTAGGGGAAAAATGTAAAGTACCAATAGAAGTATTTCCTCCAGCAATGAATTATGTATCAGAAGAGCTAAAAAAGCTAGGCGCATATGAAATTACATATAGAGGCTTTACAGAAAACAACAATGGTATTTTGGATGTAAAATTTAAGAATATATATGAAAAATTAGAAAAAGATATAAAACAAATTACAGGGGTAATAGAATCTGGTTTGTTTTTAGGATATAAAAATTTAAGAATAATAAAATAAGAAAGTTGAGGCTAATTAGATAAATATGAAAAAAATACTTTTTTCTGCTTACTCATTAGATTTTGGAGGTATAGAAACAGCACTTATAACTCTACTTAAATATTTAAAAGATGAATATGAAATAGTTCTTGTTCTAGAAAAAAAACAAGGAATGTTTTTGAAAGATTTACCAGAAAATATAAAGGTTATAACATATACACCAAGCGAGCTTAAATTTGTACCACTTAGAAAAATTGTAAATGCATTTAAAAGACTAAGATTCATATTAAAGTATAAAAATAAGTTTGACTTTGCAGCAGATTTTGCAACATATAGTAAACCAGCATCTTTTGTAGCAAGAACTGCTAGCAAAAACTCTGCTATATGGGTACATAATAACTATATGAACTTTTACGATAACGATATAGTAATGTATAGAAAATTCTTTGATGAACTAAACATAAGAGATTTTAAAAAGATTGTATTTGTATCAGAGCTAGATAAAAAAGTTTTTATAGCACAATATCCGGAGCTTTCAAAAAGATGGATAGTTTGTAATAATTTAATAGATTATAAAAAGATAGAAAAATTAGCAAAAGAAGAAATACCAAAAGAAGAGTTAAATCTAATAAATAAAAAAGTCGAAACAGTATTTTTAAATGTTGGAAGACATGATGAAAAGCAAAAAAAGATTAGTAGAATTATAGATGCAAGTGAAAGATTAAAAAAAGAAGGATATAAGTTTAAAGTTATATTAATTGGAAAAGGAAGCAATACTAAAGAATATGAAAAAGCTATAAAAAGTAAAAAACTAGATAATAATATTTATATGCTAGGGGCGAAAAAAAATCCATATCCATATTTTAAGTTTGCAGATTGTTTTTGTATGTCTTCTCAGTTTGAAGGATATCCAGTAGTACTTGTAGAGTCACAAGTTTTAGGATTACCAATTTTAACTACTAATATTTCAGATGCTAAAAAAGACTTAGAGGGTAAATATGGACTTGTAGTAGAAAATTCATCAAATGGTGTATATAAAGGAATGAAAAAAGTACTAAAAGATGGAATAAAAACAATTAAATTTGATGCAGAAAAATATAACCTAGAAATTGTAGAAAAAGTGAGGAAAATAGTTAATGATTAGCATTATTATTACAGCATATAATGCAGAAAAAACAATTGAAAAATGTTTAAAATCAATATTGGAAAATGAATATAGTGATTATGAAATTATTATTGTAGATGATGGTTCTACTGATAAAACAGAAGAAATAATAAACTTATTTGCAGATGAAAAAATTAAGTATTTCAAAAAAGAGAACACAGGTGTGGCAGATTCTAGAAATTATGCCATTTCAAAGGCTAAGGGAGAGTATATAACTTTTGTAGATAGTGATGACTATGTGCTTCCTAACTTTTTTGAAAATTTAAAAGAACCGGTTTATGTGCGTTCCTGTTATCCATGCACAAACATGGAGGAGTTGTATCACAACCACAATTTGTATGCGATGGATTTTCGGGACAATGCCTATGTTATGGCGG
>USTA01000208.1 GCA_900557475.1 uncultured Clostridium sp.
TCCCTGTTAATTTCAAAAATACATCATTTAAAGTTGGGCCTACTCTCTCAATTTTTTCTTCAATATTGGCCTCTTTCTTTAACTCCTCGCTTGTTCCCTGAGCAATAATTTTTCCTTTGTCTAAAATAATAATTCTGTCACAAAGAATCTCCACTTCTTCCATATAATGAGTGGTGTAAACAATGGTTGCCCCATCATCTCTTAATTTCTTTATGCCATCTAAAATATTGTTTCTGCTTTGTGGATCAACAGCCACTGTTGGTTCATCTAAAAAAATCAGTTTAGGCTTGTGTGCTATACCACATGCTATGTTCAACCGTCTTAGCAAACCTCCTGACAATTTTTTAGGCAGATATTTTTTAAATTCTTCCAGGCCAACAAGTTTGATTGCATCTTCAACGTACTGCTTTCTTGTATTTTTATCTTTAATATACAATCCACAAAAATAATTGATATTGTCATAAACGCTTAATTCATCAAATACAGCAACATCCTGAAAAATAACACCAATTTTTTCTTTAATGTCATATGAATCCGGCTTCATTTCCTGACCAAATATTTTGATGGTGCCACTTTGGTATTTTAGCAATGCCAGAATGGAATTGATAGTTGTACTTTTCCCACTTCCATTTGGGCCTAAAAGTCCCAATATTTCTCCCTGGTATACATCAAAAGATAAATCATCTACAGCTTTTTTCTCTTTGTACTCTTTTGTTAAATTTGCAATTTCTATTACCTTTTCCATATAATGCACCTCATATATATCTTACATTTTTATTTTCTTTTTAACTTTTTATTTTTCACATTCTCCAATACTTCTTTTTTTATGTTTCCTCTATCTATTTCCAACAAAACCATAGAAATATATTGTTCTCGTAACAATTCATCAATTTCATCATCTGTAAAATTGCATGTGTTGTTTAGCACCAAATTTGCAATTCCATTGACATACAACCACATTTTTAAGTGGAACTTTTCTGCTTCCTTTTTTGATAATCCTGTCTGTTTTGAAATTGTTTCAAATATAGGCTTTGATGAACCGGTTAATTTAATAAAATCTATAGCACCTTCCCTGTAGTCACTGTTGAATAACAACTTAAAAATTTCAGGTTCATTTTGAGCAAATTTTATATAATTCCGTCCTATGTCTTTATACACGGGTCTATCATAATTACTATCCATCATCGCATTATCAAACACCTTGGCTACTTCTTTTAAGACATCTTTTTTTATGTCATCCATGCTGGGATAAATATAAAAAATAGGTTGGGTTGAACATCCTAGTTTTTTCGCCAACTTTCTGGCATTTAATCCATCCATGCCTTTTTCTCTTATAATATTCAATGATGCGTTTATTATATCTTCTTTATATATTTTTCTTTTTGCCGGCATATTTCTGTCTCCATTTATAACAAGTGTTATTTATAACAATTGTTATTATACTACACATATAAATATCTGTAAAGAAAAAGAACGCACCCTTTGGTACGCTCTTATAATCCTCTGATAATATTTAAATAATCCTGCCTTTGGTCCACAACTGCATAGATTACAACTTCTTTTTTCTCCTCATTAATTTTATAAAATACTAAATTCTTTTCAAGAATCAGAACCTTATATCCCTGCCTTTTCAAAACAAGATAATGTGGATCAACACCCATTCTGGGATTAGTACTTAAATTCATTATGCTCTCTTCCAATTGTTGCAATTTTTCCAAGGCAACATAATTTTCAAACTGCTCAGCAATATATAAAATTATTTTTCTAATTTGTGCATCTGCTATTTCAGTACGAATAACTTTATATTTCACACTTTATCCCTCCTGCAACATCTGTCTTAAATCATCAAAGGTATCACTTATTGGTGCCGTTCTTTTATTTTTTACATCCTCTTCAGCTTCTGCAAGAATTTCCAAAAGTTCAATTCTGGATTTCATTCTCTTATATTCTTCATAGGAAAGTGAAACAGTATCACCTCTGCCATTTACAGTGATAATGACAGCTTCATTTGCTTCCCTACACTGCTTTGAAATTTCACTATAATGATTACGCAAATCAGCTGATGGACGGATAGTCTCCTGAATTGAAAACATAAAATCACCTCTCTCATTTGATATAGTCATATTATATCTTAATTTGTATATATTATCAATATTTAAGATTTTTACATATTCATTCAAATATAATACTTGTATTGGCTTTATTTAATATAAAAAACTCTGTTTTCTTTTCGCTCAGGTGCATTAGGATAATCACCATCACCATAACCTAAGGCACAATGACCAATACCAACATATTCATCTTCAATGCCTAATGATTTTAAAAGTTCCTTGCCCCACTGTGTTTCGAACTCTTCTTTTGCGCGATGAATCCAGCAACTTCCTATTCCCAAATCATGTGCTGCAAGCATTAGATTTCCCATTACAAGACTTCCATCATAAATGCCTGTTGGCCAGTCTTTTTTAGCCAATACAATAAGCATTGCCGGTGCTCCGTAAAAAGGATCAAAGCCTTCTTCCCAACCACCTATCTTTCTGTTCATTTCAGCAATTTCGTCTCTTAATTCCTTTTTTGTTA
>USTA01000209.1 GCA_900557475.1 uncultured Clostridium sp.
GTGATTCGTTAGATGAAGATAGTGACTATGTTTTAATGCAATATACAGGTTTACACGATAAAAACGGACAAGAAATATATGAGGGAGATATAGTAAAAGTAAATGAAGATATAAGAAGAGTATTTGATTTAAAAAAGATCATGTATGTAGAATTTGCCGAAGGAGCTTTTTATTTAAAAGCTGAGAAAAGAATTAAATGGAACTTATTAAGATGTTTTCCTTGTATAGTTAGTATTGAAGGAAAAATGAGAGTTGAAGTAATAGGCAATGTATGGGAGGATAGCGATTTATTAAATGACAATTAAGATACAAAAAAAGATTAAATTTAAAAATAGTTGTAATTGTATTGTGGATTATGAAGAGTTAGAAAAAGCGATAGCTTGGTATTCAGACAATCCTGTACAAAGTATTAAAAAAATAAGTTGTCTCAAAAAATGCGATAACTGAAAGAGGATAGATTATGAATAGAATAGAAGATATAGTCAATCAACTAAACAATAAAGAACGAATGAAGAAAATTTACGAACTTGAAATGGAACGTAGAGAAAAGATAGAAGAAGAAATAAGAAAGAAAAAAGAGCAAAGAGAAGCAAACAGATATGCAAGAAGAAAATATCTTATGAATAAAAGAAAAAACAAAAATAACATATAGTTGTGATATAGAAATTGAATTGATAAGGAGGGATTTGCATGGAAAGATTAATAAAGTTAATTAATGCAATAGGAAAAACTTTAATTGTTTTAGGTATAATAACAATATTTTGGACAGGTTTTAAAGTATTAGCCATATTATTTCCAGTAACAATATTTATCATAGGAATTATAATTGTTATAGCACTTATATATAAATTTTATAAAGAGGGATGAATATGAAATTAATACAAATGAAATTAGCAATAATATTAATTTATTTTTGTTTGAAATACGGATGAAAGGAAGTGATGAGAATGAAGAGATTGATGGATTGGGAACTTGAAAAAGGCATAATTGTTAAAGATGTACATAAAGACAAGCTATTATCAGAAAAACAGTATAGAAGATTAATAAAAACAAGTGACATAAAAATTACAACAGAAAAAGGCTTAGAATATTATAAAACATTTAAAAGATAAAAATGGGAGGTATAGCAAAATTGAATTATATTGATGAATGTGAAGAAATATTAAAAACACATCGTAAGTTATACTTTGCACTGCAAACCTTAGATAAGAGAAAATGTAAAATAATTGAAAATGGAATACCAGCTGAATTGTCAGGAATAGATTATAGCAGACCAGCAATACAAAAGTTCGATTACTCAGAAGACGTAATGAAGGATATATATGAACTTATGGATATAAATGCACAAATTAATGAAACAAAATTAGACATGCAGTTAGTAGAGGACATTTTAGAAGATATTAACAAAGAAAATGAAGAGTTATGTAAATTTCTTAAAATAAAATACATAACAGATCACAAAAAAAGTTTGAACGAAATTGCAAAAATTTTAGGATACTCTCAGGAAAGTACAAAGACTATAAATAATATCAAAAAGAGGGCTTTGAAAGAATTTGCAATAAGATATTTTGGGGCTAGAGCAACACACTTTATGTAGACGGGAAAAAAATTAACCCTTGAAATTTGGAAAAAGACGTGTTAAATTAGTATTAATAAAAAAGGCAAAAAACTTTCCTAAATAATAATCATGGTATAAATAATACTTAAAGAGTTACTAGTTAAATTACTGGTAGCTCTTTTTGTTATGCAATAAAGAAGGGATAAATATGAAATTTGAAAGATGCATATTGAGAAAATGTGATATGTGCAGATATAAAAATAAATGTTTTAAAGATTATGACAGAAAGAATGAAAAAAATAATAAAAAAAATTTAAAATCAATCAATAAATAACTCAGGAGGTGGGTGAAATGAATTGAGTAAGCAGGAAGAGAATATAAAGCAAGATTATTTAAATGGACTTAAATATACAGAGATAGAAAAAAAGTATAATATAACTCACAGCCAATTAATTTCTTTTATACAGAGAAATAAGCTTAAAAGGGACAAAAAATATAGGGGAGAATCACAAAAAGGTAATAATAATGCAAAAGGAAATAGGGGAGGACATGCACCTAAGAAAAATAAAAATGCAGTTACTACTGGAGAATTTGAAAATATATTTGATACAGTTCTTGATGATGACGAAAGTAAAATATTAAGAAACAAGCAACCTGGAACTAAAGAAACAATTTTAATTGAGCTAAAGCTTTTAACTATTAGAGAAAAAAGAATGCTAAAAAGAATAAAAGAATTAAAAAGTAAAAGCATGATTACTACTTACAAAAGCAAAAATGGAGATGAAAAAAGTACACAAAAGCAGAACAACTTAATATTGATAAATAGAATTGAAGATGGTTTAACGAGAGTTCAAGAGAGCAAAAGAAGACATTTAGATTTATTATATAAAATTGAGTGTGATAAAGGTGCAATAGTTGAATCACCTAATGAAATAGAACATAAAAAGAATACAGATTTACTGGAAAGCATAAGTAGAC